>JBCBQE010000138.1:0-10810 GCA_039820385.1 Cyanobacteria bacterium J06635_10 | reverse complement strand
AAATAAACCAAGCTATATTACAGAATGTAAATTGCCCTCAAACTCTTATTCCTATTGCCTTTTGCCGGCTTGCCTATTGCCGTATCCCAATTACTATTTTCAATGCCAACCTACTTAATGCTTATTACCGATATGGTGTATAACTAATTGATGCCGTACACAACTTTGTTGCTAGCTTTCTTCAGAGCCACAATTGAAATTATGAATCCTTACGATCGCAAATTTTATCACAATGGAAATACGATCGCGGAAATACTATATTTTATACTAGACTAGTCAGATATTCTTTGCAATTAGAGAATGGTAAACTAAAAATTAATGACTATGAAACTATGATTTCAATTATATTTAAAGACTAATTGTAAATCAAAAATAAAAGTTTAGTATCAATCTAAAAAATGAGATTAAGCGATAAAAAACGCTGGACTCAATTATTTCGCCTACCATTTCTAAGTGCGATCGTAGGAGTTGCGTTAACTATAATTTCAATTTGTTTAGTTTTATATAAACAACAAAATACCGGAGAGCGCAAACAAGTTGCCAAAAAAGTTAATCAATCTATTCCTTTAGCGCCAGTTTCACGGGCACCCATAAGAATTCTTTTAGAAGAAAAAAATTCTTATGGGAACCCTTCACCGATTAATTTATCAGAAAATATAGAACAGAAGAAACTAGCATATAATATTGCGCAACCTCCAAAATTCATTAAAAGTCAAAAATTACAAGTTATTATTGATGAAGTAATTAATTTAGTGAAAGTTAAGAAACTTCCACTACAACCACTATCAGTGACAATTCTTAATCCAAAAACAGGCGAATATGCAGGATATAAACAAAAAAAACTCACATATCCTGCTAGTGTAGTAAAACTATTTTGGATGGTTTATCTTTACGCTAAAATAGAACAAAATATTTTGTCAGAAGCCGATTTTACTCAATATCTAGATTCAATGATTAAGAAATCTGATAACGAGGCTGCTAGTTATATTATTGATAGATTTAGTCAAACCCAATATCAACAAAATATTACAGATAAAGAATATAAAAATTGGCTAGAAAAGAGATTAAAAATTAATCAATATTTTCAACAAGCTGGTTACGATAAAATAAATGTAAGTCAAAAAACATTTCCAATTCCATCTTTAAAGCTCTCTACAGCCAAAGGTTCTGAATTAAAAATGCGAGGGTTACCTCATTTGCCGATTCTGAATAAAATTTCAACTCAACAAGTTGCCAGACTGTTGTATGAAATTTACAATCGTCAGTCTGTATCGGCGATTTTCAGCCAAAAAATGGCAAAATTATTAACAATCGACTCTACAACTCGAAACTTAAAAAAAGACGATCGAAATCCGAACGAATTTAATCCTGTAAGAGGCTTTTTAAGCGCATCTTTACCAAATAATATTCATTTTCGCGGTAAAGCAGGTTGGACTTCTAATTCTCGTAATGATGCTGCAATTATCGCCACTTCGGATGGAAAAATAGCTTATATTCTAGTTGTTTTTGCTGAGGATAAAGCTTATGCTCATAATTGGAAAATATTTCCTCAAATTTCGCGTTTGGTGTTTGAACGCATGACTAATCCAAAATAGTACTTACTCATCGAATCATATTTATAGGACTTACGCAACTGGCATATCTTACTTGTAGGGTGCTTGTACACTGATTGATTTTTAAGGCAGTAATAAGGCAATCAGTGTACGGCACCAACCGAGTCTTGTGACAATTGCGTAAGTCTTGATTTAGTAAATTAATTTTTTTCAATACTTGTATAAAAAGAATTGTTACCTATTAAGCTGAAGACAGCAGTAAAATACTGATAACTTATATCACAATAAACATAGTATTTACTACTAACTGATGCAAATGCTGTTGAATAACCGCTATCAAATTATTAAGACTTTGGGGAGTGGTGGATTTGGTAACACTTTCTTGGCGGAAGATACTCAAATGCCTTCTCAGCGTCGCTGTGTAATTAAGCAGCTCAAGCCGATTGAGAATAATCCCCAGATTTACCAATTAGTGCAGGAGAGATTTGGGCGGGAAGCTGCGATTCTCGAAGAATTAGGGGGAGTAAGCGAACAAATTCCCACTTTATATGCTTATTTTTGTTTATCAGAAAAGTTTTACTTAGTTCAAGAATGGGTTGAAGGCGATACCTTGACAGCCAAAGTTCAACAGCAGGGTTTATTTAACGAAAGCGGAGTCAAAGAAATATTATTGAGTATTCTGCCAGTTTTAGAATTTGTACATAGCAAGCGGATTGTTCACCGCGATATCAAGCCGGATAATATTATTTTGCGACATAGCGACGGTAAACCCGTACTGATAGATTTTGGTGCAGTGCGGGAAACAATGGGAACAGTAATAAATTCTCAAGGTAGTCTAACTCGTTCTATTGTAATTGGTACACCCGGTTATATGCCGAGCGAGCAAGCCGCTGGTAGAGCAGTTTATTCCAGCGATTTGTATAGTTTGGGATTAACGATAATTTACTTATTAACTGGAAAATCACCGCAACAATTAGAGACAGATTCCCGCACTGGAGAAATAGTCTGGGAATCTGAAGCTAAAAATATTAGCCCTTCATTTAAAACAATAATTAGTAAAGCGATAAGCCCAGAGGGCATGCGCGGAGCGATCGCATATCATCCACGAGAGCGTTTCTCTAGCGCTATAGAAATGTTGGAGGCATTACAAACTTCAGCGACTCCTCTCCCACCTACCGTACCTTTTCAACCTGGAGCAATTAATTCTCATCTGTCAACGGTTGTATCTAACAAATCCGCACAAAATTTATCTGAAGAACAAGTTATCAAATATCAGCAAGAAAACAAGCATAAGAAATTAGGAATTTTGCCTCAAAGTGCAATTATCGGTAGCGTCATTGGGGTATTGACTATCTGTGGTTTGTGGTTACTAAGTCCAAAAAATGTTACACGCCAACCCGAAATTGAAGCTACTACAAAACCCGTGCTAGCCGAGCCTCAACCGACTGTTAAACCTATAGTAAATGATTTTTCGTGGCTTTCTTCAAGGAGAGTAACAGATGCAGATTTAAATGGTATGGATGGTTACACCTTAGATGTGATGAGAAATTCTATTTTTGCTCGTCACGGAAGACGTTTTAAAAATCCTGGTTTGCAAGAGTATTTCGATAAGCAACCTTGGTACACTCCTAAATATTCACTTGAAGAATTTCCGCCTAATGTACTATCAGAGTTAGAAAAGCTAAATGTGGAATATATTTGGGAATATCAAGATAGAACAAATAAAAGATTTTTTGCCAAATAATTTATAGCGCTTCTCGGTTAATTACAATACAAATATTTCATTCTTTTTCAAAATTTTAATTAGACTTCTATACTTATTTACTCAATCTTATCTAAGTAATACTGCGTTTTTTATACATCAGTAGCAAGTTGCAATTGGTACCATAAAACAGGCAAACTGTTTTCTCGTATCATAAATGCGAACTTAACTCGCTGTGTATGCAAGAAAATGAGTAAAATATATGACTGTGTTCCTTTTGGCCTACTAGCTATTAATTTATACAAATGCTGCTTAACAACCGTTATCGGATTGTTCGGACTTTAGGAAGCGGTGGATTTGGACAAACTTTCTTAGCAGAGGATACCCAAATCCCTTCTTGCCGCCTTTGTGTCATAAAACAACTACGACCAATTCAAGATAATCCCCAGGTTTACCAGTTAGTGCAGGAGCGATTTGGACGTGAAGCAGCGATTTTGGAAGAACTGGGTGGTGGTAGTTCTCAGATTCCACGATTGTATGCTTACTTTAGCGATAATGGGCAATTTTACTTAGTTCAGGAGTATATCAAAGGGAAAACTCTTACGCAAATATTACAAGAACAAGGTTTAATGGATGAAATTTTTGTCAAAGGAATTTTAATCAGTATTTTGCCTGTTCTTGATTACATTCATTCAAAAGGTATTGTTCATCGAGACATTAAGCCAGAAAACATTTTAATTGATACTGATGGCAAACCCGTACTGATAGACTTTGGTGCAGTAAAAGAAACTTTGGGAACAATGTTTACTCCTTCAGGGAATGCAACAAAGTCAATCGTTATCGGTACCCCGGGTTTTATGCCTACCGAACAATCGGTTGGAAGGCCAATGTTTGCCAGTGATATATATAGTTTGGGGTTAAGTGCAATTTATTTGCTTACAGGTCAAATGCCGCAAGAATTAGCGACAGATCCTGCCACTGGTAAAATGTTATGGCGGCAGCATGCACCAGATGTCAAAAATAATTTTGCAGATATTTTAGATAAAGCAATTGGGTTTCATGCTAAAGAAAGATTTGCTAGTGCCAGCATTATGCTGCAAGCTTTACAAACTGGAGTGTTAAGCGTACCTTCGAGTATTTCTTCTTATACCGCTAATTCGGATACTGTCGCTCCAGGAATAACCTTACCACCTCAAACTCATTTAAATACAGTTTCAATTGAACCACCATCTTCAACTACAACTAGTAATCGAGGCAGCGGTAAAGGAATTCTTCTTGGTAGTTTGATTGCAGGTAGTTTAATTGGTGCATCAATAATTGTTGGTTTTGTTTTAACCAAGCAACCTCAAGTAATTACCACACAACCTCAAGTAATTACCACACAACCTCAAGCAATTACCACACAACCTCAAGTAATTACAACACCACCTCAAGTAATTACAACACCACCTCAAGCAATTACAACACAACCTCCAACGATCGCAAAACAACCACAACCAACGATTCCACCTAGGAGAGCTTCAGAAAACTTAAATCAGCCAACAAATATACCAACGCCAATCCTAATACCAAAGCTAGAATTCCCAAGAAGAAACACATTGCCACCCGTAGTAAATACAGAAAGGATTCCAAATATTGAGGCACCCTCAACGCCACAAATACCTCAAACAACTAATCCGACTCCAGAATTTCCTATTCCCGAAGAAACTCCCATATCCCCTCCTACTGAATTTACACCACCACCAATTAATCAACCATCTCCAGGGAAAGTAGTAGAAAACTATTACTTAAAAATCAATCAAGGTAAATATAAAGCAGCTTGGAATCAGCTATCTACAGAATTTAAAGATAACAAGCGGCTTCATCCAAATGGTTATTTTTCTTATCTGAGTTGGTGGAAAGGAAAAGTGGAAAGTGTAAATGTTGAGCAAGTAAACATTGTAAAAGCAAATACAGATAGAGCGATTATCAATGTTTCGTTGAGTTATTTAATGAAAAATCGTCTGGTTATTGATAGTTCCGTGCGTTTCTTATTAGTATGGGATGCTCAAAACGCTAAATGGATGGTAAGAGAAGCCAATTAATCAAGAAATTAAATTTCTTCTTGTATCACTTGTTCTATATATTTTTTTACTAAAGGAACTTGGAAATCGATTCGTTTTTCTGGTTCCGAAAATTTTCCGGTTATACCTTGTTGTTGCAATATTTCTTTCCGCACTAAATTTCGCACAATTCCCTTATCTGAGGAGTTAGGAATTTCTCCTTCAACTAAACGCAATAAAAATTTCTGTTCCGGCTGTGTCAAATTTCTCCAAACCTCTCGAAAATATTGGTCTCCTCGCTGTAAAACCACAGGTATAACTGTTTCTACATCTTCAGGATAAGCTGTTGTAATTCCTCTTGTTCGCTTTTCTTTTCTAATCTTGTCATTAAGTAATTCTATCAGTTCGTAGCACATTAACTGTACTAAGTAAGGTTGACAACGAGTCAAGTAGATAATAGCTTCCACAGCAGATTCTTCATAGATATCTTTGGCAAAATCATCTATAGGTTCAACTATTAACTCTCGTGCTTCTGTTTCGCTAAGATATGACATTTTCAAAGCACGAGTGTTAATCAAATAATCGCTCCAGTAAGCAGGAAGTTCCGATAGTTGGTGAGAACCGCTAAACAATAAATTCCAAGATGAGTGATGCTGTTGAATATGACGAAAGAAATTGAGAGGAGCGTAACTATTTGTCGCTTCTACCACCTCTCCAAGGCGTTCGTATTCATCCAGACATAAGAGAAATTGCTTGTTAGGAAAAGCCTGCTCTATTTCTAAAAGCCAATCTTGTAAAGCTAGAAATGGTTCAATCTGAAGCTTTTTTTTGTGTGGTTTGGGTAATTCTAAACGTCGGGGTAATCGTCTTGCGGCTTCGATTATGGTATCAGCTAAATATTGTGCCAATCCAGGTAAAGTTGTAACCGATGCTCCTCCTTGTAGATCGACAAGCAAGGGTACTAAATTGGCTTTTACTCTTCGTGGTAAATACTTAAGAGCCGAGGTTTTACCACTGCGACGGCCACCATATAGTAATAATACTGGTGGTTGTTCGGAAAGTGCCAAAGTTTCAATTTCCCGAAATATCTTATTGCGCCCTTTGAAACGTTCCTTTGCCTTTTCAGGATCTAAAGCACTTCCAGGAAGATATACTTGTCTTATTTCTTCCGATTCGAGGGCTTTTTGCTTTAAATTGCGCCGTGCTGTCTTTAAAATACTTAACCAGCGCTCGGCAATTCTTCCATAAATAGTAGCTAATCGAGAACTTCTACCTTTTGCCAATCGATCGATTAACTCTCGTAAATCGCCGATACAGTCTTGAAGTGATTGGTAAGTACGATAATCAGAAGAAGCTTCAACAGCAGCATTTACATTTTGACTGACATCCAATAGCAAAGGTACTATCCAACCATTTTCTTTTGATAATGGTGAGGTAATCCAGTCTAGCTGGTAACGAACTTCAGCGATGTCGCTAACTGTCTGACACACATCCAAACTATCTAAAGCAATTTTAGCGATCGCATCGGCTGCTACTTTTTGCTGATTAGTGAAATTATTTAGATAGTCAATTGTTTCTCTTGCTGCTGCTGGATTTTGTAAATAAGCTCGCTTAATCATCTCAGCTAAGAAAGGTAGCTGTGAAATATCAGATAAAAAAGGTATTCGCGAAAAAATCCGTTCGTCGAAGCGTGGGGGAATCCAGCGAAGCAAACTTACTACATTCAAATGGTAGGAAAGTAAGAATAGAAAGAACATCCACAGCATCTCAATGGAATAGAAAATACCGGGAATAATAAAAAAAACAAAGCCCAAGCCATTAACCAAACCCGCATCAGATTCTATTCCAAAACCAATACCAAATAAAATACCAACCGTTACTCCTAAGGCTATACCCGATGTATTACTTGATACGACAAACCAACCAATACGCCACGCCGAACGCCAATTTTCTATTCTTAACAAAAATGTCAGCACTAACCCAGAAAAAATACCCAGGGCAATACCAAAGATTACTATTCCAGTAGCACCCCAACTCACGCCCCAAGCAATACCTAAAGCAATACCCCATCCTGAAGCTTGAATCGAATCTAATAAAAATTTAAGTAATGTTTTTTGATCGGATAAAAAAGTTTCTACATATAAATGAACAATCAAAAGTAGGGGAACAAACAAGAAAGAACATCTTGTAAACCATTTCTCCAGCTTTTGTTCGTCATTACGCGCTAACCATAAACCTATCCACCAACCAATAAAATAGATAGAGACAAACCACCAAGAAAAACCTTTTCTTGTAATCAATAATTGTCCAATTAACCCTACTGGAATAATTGCCAAAAGAGGTACTATAGCTGTTATCCATAAAACTTGCTGTGCGTAGCGATGCAAGCGAGGATTATTGATAAATTCTGAACGCATTTTAAACGGGTTATCTGTCGGCTTTAGTTGTGGATGAATATCTCGCAACCAGTTAGCAAAGGTATAGGGTTTCAGATAAGCCCAGTAGAGAATACGAAAACATTCAATCAAGTATATCCAAAACTGATTGAGACAAGCCAACAATTGATTCATGGCTATTTCTTTATTAAATTAAGTAAATATTCTTTGATTTCCGGGAATAAACCTGTCAAAGACAAGATAAGCAAAATGAAGATAAGTAACCCAATAGTAATATGAGCAATATTTTCTAAAGTATCTATAGTCTGACCAATCCCACCTAAAATACTCGACATCGATGTCGGCATAGTTGTCATGAGTACAACTAGCCCAATTAAAAGGATAAGAAAAGCTATTATTAATAACCATGAAAATTGATATTTAGAATACCCTTTTAATTCAGAGTTATATTTAGAAACCTGATGTTTAAAACGTTGTTTCGCCCATTTCAAATCTTTTCCATTTTGACCTGCTTCACATAAATAATAGCCAGCCAGTTGTAGCAAATAAGGATGGCGTTTGCCCCATTGTTGCGCTAAATTTTGTTCTTCTTCTGTTAATACAGGAGTTTCTTCTAGGGAATCTACAGTTAAACGTGTCAGTTTAATTGCTTCGTCTGTAGTCAATTCCCCTAATCTAATAACATGACCAACATTAAAAAAGCTAGATACAAAACGATACTCTTTTTGATAAACATCAAGCTGTTTGCAGGAAGTTAACACAAGCATCAAGGCGCTATCGTCCATCAAAGAGCGTAAGTTATCATAAAAACCATCATCGAATTCTTTTCGACGCTCATCTCTGTTTGTAAAAAGACTTTCAAAATCATCCAGACACAAAACAGGTAGCAAACCCTGCTTCTTAAACTCTTCGATTACTTGCGAAAATGCTAAGCGATTAAGAGGCGTTACTTGCAATAATTCAATTAATTTTGGCTGAATTCTGACTTTATGACAACTGAATAATTTCTTTGCGACTGCTTGATAAAAATTTTTTTCCTTTTGGCTATTGGCATTTTTTAATGATAGATAAATAACAACATAACTGTGTGGTTGTGGAACTAACTGTTCCCAAGTTAGAAAGAAGTAATAGAGTAAAGAAGATTTTCCAATCTGATGTTCGCCAACAATATTTAAGCTTGTTGGCTGCGAGCCTCTCATCCTGCTGATAATTGCCCGTAATGCGTCTTCACGTCCCACAAATAGTTCGGGATTTTGCAACATTGGGCCTGCAACAAATGGATTGGAATGCTTCATTCACACTATTCTCAGTAGCTTTCAAGACTTACTATAATTTTTCTACTTATAAAGACTCGTTAATCAAAATACAAACTACCCATGTATTTTTAGGAAACATTTCAATTTCAAGAAAATAGGTTGAATAACTATGGCACTCCTAAATTCCCAAGTAAATCTTAAACCCAGTTTTTTTACCCATTTTTTCAAAACTTAAAATTGGGATCGTCCCTATAAAATTGCGATATACAGCCGATTGTCAGCAAAGCTTTGGAGGAGTCGCAAATAAAACTAAGAATACTCTGAAATATTGCCCTATAATTGCAATGATTGAATATGATTTAATCGGCGTTGCTGAATTCCGGTATTAATTTAGATTTTGAGACGTTACAATGTAACGTCTCTACATAGCTTTCGGCGATCCATAAAATTTAATTCATACTTCGCATCAGCAACGCCAAATTTTTTTCTTAAAAAGCTACTCCTTACTTCTTATTATTTACTACTCACCACTCCCTCTTGATTAATTGTTAACTAGTAAATTTTCCTTGAAATAAAGCCGATATAGATTACAACTGAGCCTTGCTTGATTCCCATCTAATTTAATTAAACCCATACTTTCTAATTTATAAGCAACAATTGCATCTATTTCTACGCTGTCGTCGGTACTGAGAGTTTTATTTAACGCAGCGGATAATTCTGGTTCCTTTCGCAGTATCAATAAATGACTCCGCAGATGGTTGCTATAAATTCCAGTTTGTGTTGCAGCTTTTTGTAATAATTCGGATAATGTTATTTCTTCGCGACATAGATAATAAAACGCCAAGTTTACCAAATAAGGATGTCCCCCCACCATCGCCATTAACTGTTGCGTAGCCGTGGTATTTTCCCAATTTAGTCCGTAACGTTGCGCTAAATCATGTACTTGTTCTAAATTGAATTGTGGCAGTGCGATCGCCAATCCAACATTAAAAGGAGATTGATTAATATGAAGTGGAACGTAACTTTCGGTAGTATGAACTACAATTAAACGGAGTTTTTGCCAATTTTCTACTTGTTGCGCAACTTCATGCCAAAATCTCAGCATTGGTAAAAAGTCTCGGGCAATTGTAGGATACTCAAAAATTCGATTGACTTCATTCAATGCCAAAACCATTGGCGAGTAGATTTGAGGAAGCAGATATGTTTCAAAATAAATTTTACAACTAACCTTACTTCCCATATCTTCATCCCAATAATCATCTAGTTTTGGAGTAAGGTGCAATTGTCTGGTAACGTTAGCACAAAACCAGCGCAAAAACTTATCGAGGGAGGTAAAAATAACGTTATCGGCTTCTTGAAAGTCAATATAAACGGTTTTATAATCTGTGGCTTGTGTATGAGCAATAATCCGGTAGAGTAAAGAACTTTTACCCATTTTCTTCGGTGCTTTGATACGAATCACACATCCGGGTTTATGAACTTCTTTAGCTACAAGCTCTTCAATTGGGGGACGAGAAATATATAAAGGAGAATTTAAAGGAACTGGCTTATTAGGAAATGTTATCTGATTTACAGGTATTTTCTGAGACAGTTGCGGGTTTTTTCTGAGTAAGCCATTGTCACTAGCAGATTCTAAAAAATTATTTTCTACTACTGTTTGCAATGGCTGTGACGGTGCAATTTGATTACTTTTATCCGTTGAATTTGATTGATAATTCTTCAAGACTAATTGAAGATTTTTTTTAGTTACTTTTTCTCCTAGCACTTCAGAAAGTTTATGCCATAGTCTAGAACCAACTTCCTTAAAGTAATTGCTACGATAACCAGAACCATCTGCCATTTCAGTATACCCTTTACCCTC
>JBCBQE010000137.1:0-10819 GCA_039820385.1 Cyanobacteria bacterium J06635_10 | reverse complement strand
AGCTTTAAACCAATTAAAAAATACATCAGCTTTGGGATGATTTGGATTTAAAATACGTTCTTTAATAGCTTGATGTAACTGTCTACCAGGTTCATTTTGCCAAGCTAGCCATGTATAAATATTCGCTTTATCAAAATGAGAATATTTAAATGAAGCACCTTTATTTTTAGCTTCCTTAACTACATCTTGAGAGTATTGCCAAGTTGACTCATTTTCGTCATCAATCATATATGACAAGAATGTTTCTAACATACCTTGTTGTTGATTATTTGGCGTTATCCATACGCCAAATTTAATCCCAGTATTAGTTTGGTGAATTAATCCTGTCTTTGATAATTCTTGTGGAAAGTCAGGAATTATTTTTAGACAGGCATTTCTTATACTTTCCCAACGTGATTTATAGTCATCATCTGCATCTACGATTAAACCCAAATTAGTCAAACCAGAAGCTTTTAATTCAGTAGCAATAAAATCTGAATCTATAAATTGATTGCCGCCATAAACTTCAATATCAACAATCGCTGTATCTCTTGTTTCTCCCCAAGGAATTCCTTTAGCTTCAATAAATTCTGGTATAACTCGTTTATCTTGTTCCCCTTCTACTATCAATTTTTTAGCAATATATTTCTTCTTCTTTACCATGAAATCATCGCACCTCAATTTCTCTTTCGGCTGCGATGATAATTTCACGTTCGTTAAAAGATACTGCTGTGTTTTTATCTTTTTCTATACGTTGAATTGAAATTCCATCTTCTGCTGCATCTTCTTCACTCGCAATGCTTGCTAAACTTCTCCAACAGTCACTATTATGGGTAGTAGCAAAAACTTGTACATTTAATCTTTTAGCTGTTTCCCAAATTAATTTCCACATATCAGCCATCGCAGTAAAATGCAGCCCAGTATCAATTTCATCTACAAATAATACTCCATCTTTAGCAGATACAATTGCTAAAGCAAGTCCAAGTATACGCCATACGCCATCTCCCATACTACCGATTGGTACCCGCTGATTGGTATCAGCAAGACGTACAACAAAACCACTACGCGATTCAAAAGAATTTCTCAATACATAAGGATTAACATAAGCAATTCTTTCTATATTTGGTTCTATAGTTTGAAGCGCTTCTAATACAAGTTTCTCATCATCAGTAAGTACTACCTTGTCAAATAATTCAATCATCTTCTGTGTTGTTAAAGATGAGGATGTAATAAATTGATTTTGTTCTTGCTGATTTCTTATATCTTTAGAAGAATTTCGTAAAATATTTACATCAAGACAACGATTTGCTTCAAGAAGTATTTTTTTTTCTTTTGAATTATCGGCATCAATATGCTTTACCGAAAACTCTAAGTTTTCCCAATCCTGGAAAATTTTATTCTCAAATGTGACGCTAACTTGTTTCTTTGATTCGTCTTTGAGTATTTGTATTTGTTTAATTATAGTTTCTGGAATATTATAGCTAGAAGTACGAGCAATAAGTTCAAAATGATTTATCACATCCAATAGTGATTCTGAACGTCTTACTATTGATAAATTTAGTTTTTCCCTACTATTATCTAACCTCGAACTTGATATAGATATTTTTAAATCTGGTTCAATTTCATGACCATAAAAAAGGTGTTTAATATCAAGTTCGCGATTTCCCTTACCATCATCATCCCAAAAATATTCACCTCGATTAATCATCATTTCACTGAGTGATTCAAGGTTAATTCGCGAACATAATAGTTGAATTGCTTCTAATATTGATGTTTTACCACTATTATTTTCACCAACAAGCAAATTTACTCTACCAAGCTGCTGGAGTTCAAAAGATTTAAAACAGCGGAAATTTTCTATCTTGATATTTTTAAACATATTTTCGCGCTACAAAAATCCATAGCGAATGCTATTTATTAATATTAAGGTAATGTTATAAACTTGAAATAATCCTTAATAATTCCTTATTATTGCCTGACGCTTCAATTCTCACAATTACGCACAAAATTTATCCTAATCTACACACCCTTGTATGTTAAGAATATAAAATGGTGCGTTACGGCATGATTTAATTCATAACCTCCAAGCAGAATTTTTCAAGCCGTAACACACCCTACAATCCAAAATCCGTCTTGGAAAGTTTGGGGGAAGAGAATCTACACCCCCAACTTTCCGCAAAATCTAAAATCCAAAATCCCCTTACTCCCACAATCTCCTCCTTTCTTTCCCCTTCAATTTCTCATGAGTATCTTTCAATAAAGCGGGAATATCCAATTTTTCCGGACATTTAGGTAAACATTCCCCACATTGGGTACAGCGACTACCTTTCATCCCAGGAAACCAATGTCCGGCATTTTCAAACATGCCGTAACGATATTTTCCGTAGTCTGTCATATCGTATGCGATCGCTAAATTTCTCAATCGCAAGACTTCAGGAATATTAATATTTTCTGGACAAGGTAAACATTCGTAACACTGACTGCATTTTTCAGTATCTAAAACTGTATTTTGATGATTCTCTAATCTGTTAAATACCTCAATCTCTTCTGATTTTAATTTCCCATCATTATCGGCAACTTTCAATGGTTCAATTAATTCCTCAGGTGTTGCAGCACCTACACTCAATGTTGTAACGCGAGTATCACTGAGTAAAAAACGATAATTTAATTCTAAGGGAGAAAACGGATAAGTTAATTCTGTTAATTTTTCTGGCGGCGTATACAATCTTCCTCCTTTATCCGCAGGAGAAATGATAAAAACCCCCATATCTTTTTCTGCTGCTAACTCAACCGCTTTCTCATTGCGCTGAAAAAAATAGTAATAATGCAGATTGACAAATTCAAAGAAATCTGTATTGATCGCCGCCAAAATAATTTCTAAGGGTGCATGGGTAGAAAAACCAACGTGACGTACTCTACCGTCGGCAACAGCTTCTCGCACTGCCTGCATACAGCCACTTTCATCGCACACCCACTCAAGATGCTGCCATGTATTTAAGCCGTGAATACCCAAACAATCAAGATAATCTAGCTGTAATTTTTCTAAAGATTGATCGATGCACCGACGCATAGAATCAGCATCAACTGTGGGTGGGATTTTACTGGTAATGTGCAACTTATCCCGGGATACAGACAACCCAGCTTTAAGCGCTTCACCTAAATACTCCTCGCTTTTACCATAACCACTAGCAGTTTCTATATGATTAATCCCTTGCGCTACTGCTTGTGTAATAGTTCGTTTTGCATTTGTAGGTGAAGCCAGATAGCGCATTGTTCCCAAGGAAAACACAGATAAATGTAGATTTGTTTTCCCGAAGCGTCGGTATTGCATCTTTTATAAAGTTAGGAGCTAGCGGAGTATTGATCTGGAAAGACTATATGTGAAATAAGCATTTTACCTCTTAACTTAAGACTCATATACAGAGTTTGTTTACTCTTCGCCGATAGTTAATAATTTAACCCTTAACTCATAACTACGATCAGCTATTACTAGCACCATCGCCAAAACGCTTAATTAAATCTTCTGGGCGTAGGTTAGAAACGAATTCCCGGAAGGCTTCTCTTTCGGCTTCATCGGCATCTCTATCCACCGGAATTGAAGCATCCGCGACGACTTCTTCCATCACCCAAATTGGTGAATTTGTACGCAATGCAATGGCGATCGCATCGCTAGGACGAGCATCAATTTCTTTGTGTGTGTCACCTTGCTTTAAAATTAAAGATGCATAGAAGGTTTCTTTTTGCAGGGAGTGGATAATCACTTTCTCTAAAACCATATCCCAACCCTGTAAAATATTCACAATCAGGTCGTGGGTTAAAGGTCTAGGAGCTTTTTGATTCTCCTGTGCTGCCATAATCGCTCTCGCCTGCTCTTGACCAATATAAATTGGCAAAGCGCGGCGATCTGTTGCATCTTTTAAAAGTACTATGGGACTGCGAGTAATTGCATCCAACGCGATGCCAGCAACTTTCATTTCAATCATCGGCTATGCCTCTACATTCCTTTGAGTGCTTCGAGAAATTTTGTAACAAATAATACTCTTGCCCAAGCAAGGTTGAAAAAAACTCAAACATAAGTCTTTAATTTTCTATAATTGCTTATATTAAACTCCCAAATGGTTGTGAATACCAGCGTAAGTCTAACTCTATTGGTTCTACAATAATCTACTTACCCCAGTATGCCCTGTATTTGCTGTAAATGTGTCTATAACCCGATACATTTGAGAGTTAGAAATGATACCCAATAATCATAAATTATGGCAAAATTACTAATTAAATTAAGTTGAAAATAAGCAATATATAGAGTTAGTTGCACAAAAAAGCCGTGTTTACAGGAATAATTCAAGCATTAGGAACGATGAGACCCCTAGGGGGGGATTCTTGGCAAATTACTTGCCATGCCTCTTCATGGTCGGCAATTATGCAAGACTTAGCTTATGGTGATAGCGTAGCAGTAGATGGGGTTTGCTTGACAGTAGAAGATGTCACCAAAGACGGTTTTATTGCCACTGCTTCTCCAGAAACGTTACGCCGCACAGTTTTAGGAGAAGTTGCAGTTCAACAGCGCTACGTTAATTTAGAAACTTCTTTAAGGGTTGGAAGTAAAATAGGCGGTCATTTTGTCATGGGACATGTTGACGGTATAGGTAAGTTAATTTGTGCCGAACAAACAGCTAGTTCTTGGGAAATGACATTCTCCGCAGCTAGTACAATTGACCGCTACATAGTACCTAAAGGTAGTATTGCCATCAATGGAATCAGCCTTACTGTAGCTGATTATCAGCCAGAAATTTCTCAGTTTAAGGTAGCGGTGATTCCTGTAACTTATGCTGAAACAAATCTTCGCGATTTGATTCCAGGTAGTTTGGTAAATTTAGAAGGTGATATACTCGGTAAATACGTAGAAAAATTTCTTTATTTTGGCAAGGAAAATCATTCAGTTTCATCTGGAATTACCGCAAATGAAATTACACCCACGTTCTTAGCCGAACATGGGTATCTATAAGAAGAGTAAAGCGGTGTCGGGTAAGTAGTAAGTAAAAAACTCTTAAGAAGGGATAAATACCACAAAAAAGTATAGAATTAGAGGAGCAATAGGGAAACGGTGATTCTGTTTCCCTATTACCCATTTCTCGTTACTTTCTTTCTTAGTTATTAGAATCTTTAACAACTTTTGCTGTTTGTAAAGATTGAATGAACTGGTTAAGGGCATACTGTAATTGTGCCCCTGGATTTGTCGCCACCCAACCATTGGGGGTTAGTTGACGTGTTTCAAAATGTAGGTGAGGTCCAGTAGAATTACCAGTATTACCTACACGACCGATAACGGTTCCTCGTTCCACCCACTGTCCGGGACGAACAAATAGTTCGGACATGTGGCCGTAGAGTGTTTGTTGGGCGCTGTTGTGATTTAATACAACAGTTAAAACGTAACCACCGACTCGATCGGCAATTTCTACTTGTCCGGAATAAGCTGCCAAAACCGGAGTTCCAGTTGCTGCAGCTATATCTATACCCGTATGGAAACGGCGATCGCCAGTTATGGGATGTTTTCTCCAACCGAATACGGAACTGATTGCAGAAGGTACCGAAAGAGGGTATACGAATTCGTAGGGATTGTAAGCAGCGTCAGTATAAGCAACTTTTGGTAGTGCAGATCTTAGGGGTATATTGTAAACTACTGCACTAGGACGAGGTGCGGTATTACTAGCGGTAATTGGTGCCGGTAGCATCCCAGCACTAGGTGCAATGGGTTGTGCACTAACTGTAGTTTGGGGGGTAAAACTGCGCGGTTGTGGAATAAAGCGATTGCGGCTGCGCTCTTGCTTGGAAACCCTAGGAGAAGGCACTTGGCGGCTTACAGATCGATTACTAGTAGTCTTTCTACTTATCTTAGAAGTAGGCGGAGTAACAGACTTAACAGCTTTCTTGACTACATTTGGAGTCGCAGAAGCAACGCGCTTGATAGTCTTTGTAGGGCGATAAGTACTAGCCGATTTTGCAGGTAATACAGTTTTAGTTACTCGTCTCGAACTTCTTTTAGTAGAAGATGTTGCTGTTTTCTTGGTTTTTGGAGCAATATTTCTTGAAGGTGTAGCCTTCGCTACGGTAACATTCTGACTTGCTCTTAACCAGCTAGGTGTTTTTTTCTTAGCAACAGGAGTTTTTTTAGAACTAGTTCGAGTTCGACTTCTAGAAACAGAGCAATTACCGGAAATTCCTTGTCCGCTAAGAACCGATCGACAACCACTCTTGCGTGATGTAATAACTACAGAATTAGGAGCTTGATACTTTTTACCGTAATTTGTCGGATCGATCGCAACATTATTATAATCCTTCCTAGGTTTATTTACGGTAGCAGTTCTGGGAAGAATTGTCCGAGTCTTTTGAGGTGAAGCAATACGAACTTTTGGAGCCCTAGGCTTCAATAGAGGATTTTTCTTTTTAATAACGACTCTTGGGCGTGAAGTTGGCGCTTGCTTCCTAACCTTGACGACTACAGAATTAGTGCGAGAACGTCTTAATCTGGTTCTTAAAGCATTTACTCCTTTTTTATTCGGGGTAACTTTTACCCGTCGTCGTGCGGGCTTTTTGGCACCAGAATTAGCAGATTTTTTTGTTGATAGTCTTTGTTTTAGCCTGATTCGACGTTGAGAATAATCAACTGGAGGAGCACCACTAATAATAATAGGTTTAGCTTTTGTAACTTTTTTAGCGCTCCTTGCCTGAGAAGATCTCACAGTTGGAACAATATTGTCTATTCCCGAAGTTGTTTGGGCAACTACAAAGCCGCTACTCAGCAAGCTAAAGCTGCCAAGCCAACAAAGGCTTTGCGCTGGTAGCGAGCGCTGCCATGGGGATTGGGAATGGTTATGGCCAGAGTTCTTGCGCTGCGTCATTGTGTTTTAATTATCTCTTGTGAATTATGACCTACAGATAATGTCAGTATAATTCTTGTCTAAATTTAAAATTTTGGACAAGACGCTGTAATTCAATCCGAAGATTTACAGTAGCCTAAACTGATTGTACCGGGCTGAAGGAAAAAGGATGATGCTGTTGCTCCGAAATTATCCGGAGTTGACTGACGAAGATGAAGATCTCCCGATTGAGTAACGCCAACTACAGTTCCTGACAAATGATCGTTAACGTAAACTTGCTCGCCTATATTAGAAAGCAATTTCATATAGCGAGACAATAATATATTGATTCCTTCTCGTTCTAAACACCGTATACCGGAATCTATTCCCAGTAGAACGATCGCTGCTAATTGTTCCAAACAAGAAATTTTGGTTTGATTTCCCCCATTATTTCGGGAATACAAATTAATTCCAGTTGAAGGAACGGGATTTTTCCAGTTAACCCCCACCCCAATTACTGCTTGAGTAATTTTACCGGCGTGGACTTTGGTTTCAGTGAGAATACCGCCTAATTTACGGCTATCTAACACTAAATCATTAGGCCATTTGATTTCAACATCAACGCCATACTTTCTTAGTTGTTCGGCAATCCCCCATGCTGTTGCTAAAGTTAACTGATAGCCTAAATTTATGTCTAATTTAGGCGCATAGCCCATAGAAAGATACAATCCACCCCGTGAAGATACCCAAGAACGCCCCCATTGCCCTCGTCCGGCGGTTTGTTCTGCTGCGATCGCGACGTATCCCGAAGCAGGTTCTCGAGCAAGCAATTCCCACAAAGTTTTGTTTGTTGAAGTGACAGTTTCAAAAAGATGTAAGCGAAAAGGTAAGTAAGTATTTTGACCTTCTCTCAAAAGTTCTACTTCCAGCTTTTGCTTATTTAATACCACAGTTACTGACCGAAAATTGCTTATTCAAGCTAGCATGAATTGACGAAATTGATTTTTATTAATACAAAAACTACAAAGGTTAACTAATATGCACACTTGGCACTGGCGCAGTTGGCAGGAATTGCCTTATTTGAGTTGTAGTCTGCTAGAACCATTTCCTCACGGCTTTTTTACCCAACAGTTCTGGTCCCATAGTCTTGAGGATATGACCAAAATACTTCATAAAGAGGCTTCATTTTACCGTCTAAAACAAGTACATGGGAATAAGGTTCTCACCCCACGAGAAATAGAATACAAACTAACTGTAGGTGGAGATGAAGTAGAACAAGTTGGTGAAAAAACCTTAGCAAAAGCAGATGCTTTAATCAGCGAGCAGCCAGAGCAAGCCCTGTGGACAGCGAGTGCGGATTGTACCCCCGCATTAATTGGCGATATTAAAACCGGACAAGTAGCAGCAGTACATGCAGGATGGCGGGGTACGGCGAAAAAAATAATCCCTCAAGCAATATCGAGGATGCAATCTCAAGGAAGCAAACTCCAAGACTTACGAATTGCTATGGGTCCAGCTATTGCAGGAGAAGTATACCAGGTATCGGAAGATGTTGCAATTCAATTAGGTTCAACTCTTTTACCCTACGAAGACGAAGAAACCATTGTAAATGCTTTACAAGAATTGCCAGATTCTCCTCTATTTCCAGATTTAGAACCCGGAAAAGTTCGCATAGACGTACGACAAGTAAGTGCCTTACAAATGGAACAAATTGGAATTGCTCCCGAACAAATTTCAGCAGCACCTTACTGTACTTATCAAAATCCAGAAAACTTCTTTTCCCACCGTCGTGCTAAAGAAGGAAAAGTTCAGTGGTCGGGGATTGTTAGTATTTGACTCTCCACACCGCTAAAAGCGGTGGGATTCATAGGTTGCAGTTAGGATATCCATATTATCCATTCTTTAACCTAACTGGTTCCCAGGCTCACCCTGTTCTCCATTTTGGGAGGGTGATATCTCCTTAACTGCGTCAATTCGCAAGAAGGGCGTATACTTCCCGAGAGTCCCTCGGTAGGTCTTAAAGTCTTGTACTGACTTCCATAACTATACCATTTCACGGCACCGACCGCCCGGTCCACTCCAATTTCATCCCACGTTCTCGTAGCGTGCCCGGAGGGCATATAAAAACCGTGGGCTTTCATTGTCACGAATTCTGTAATTGGGCATTGGGCATTGGGAATGGGAAAATATTAGAAGTTATCAGCTATAAGTTATGAATTTAATTAATATTATTTGCTGTTGGCTGCTCACTGTTAACTGATAACTGTTCACTGTTAACTGATAACTGTAATGGCTAGATTACCAGAATTAAGTACTGAAACTATCGATCGCGTTATTGAAATGGCGTGGGAAGACAGAACAACCTTTGAAGCAATTGAAACCCAATATGGCTTAAGTGAAAAAGAAGTAATCGCTATCATGCGTCGCTATATGAAAGAATCCAGTTTTCGCATGTGGCGCAAGCGCGTTACTGGTCGTAATACCAAACATTTACAAAAACGCGGTTTTGTGCAAGGGCGATTTAAATCGGATAATCAGAAAACTTAAGGGGTTAGTTATTAGTTATTAGTATTAAATCCTAACTCCTAACTCATAACTAATAACCAATTCCCAATGCTTTAAACTCTATCAATCGGCACATCTAAATAATCGCTAATTTCTTGGGCTAACCATTCCAATTCTTCCACAGTAAAATTTGCGTATCTACTCAAACAAAATTTTTGTGAATTGGTTTTCATAAACAAAACATGGTTAACAGAAGTATCGGTTAAACCATGATTTTTCGTCAATTCTAATTTAGATATTTGATTGTTCAGTTTTTTGCTAAACCATTGCGATTTTGTCCCTAATAATTCATAGGTTAAAACAAACCTATTTTTACTTATCTGTAACCGAGTATTTTTAAATAAAGCCCAAATAATAACTAATAGAATCAAAATAACTCCAAATATTTGTAAAGAATGATCTAATAAAATATTACGTTGAGGAAGTTTATTACCTATATTCAATTTCCTCAAAAAAAATCCTAACCCAAAGGGTGAAGCAAGAGAAATTAAAGCTATCTCAATTATTCTAAATCCTTGAGGAGGAATGAGAATTTCTAAATTATCGACATTTTTCAAAAATTGAATTTCACTACTAACTGGTTTTTCTAATTTTTGCTTTGATAGAGAAGTTGCTTTTTTTCTAGGTAAAGGCTTATCTAAAGCTTCGATCGCCGATTGTGTCGATTTAAATCTCTGACTTAAACTTGGTTCTATCATCCATTCCAACCAATCAGCAAACTCTTCACTAAAATTTGCTGTTTGACGAAATTGAATTTGTAAATCTTTTTGAGGTAATTCTGTTGGATGCAATCCCGTAACTAAAAAAATTAACGTCGCACCCAAACTATATAAATCGGAAGCTTCAACGCACCTTCCACCAAATTGTTCTGGTGGCATATAACCATAAGTTCCAACTACGGTAATTGTCCCACCGTTTGTTGCAGCAACGGTTTGTACCGAACCAAAATCAACTAAATAAACTTTACCTGCACTATTACCAGAGCGGTTTGTGAGTAAGATATTGCTGGGTTTGATATCGCGGTGAATTACAGGTGGTTCGTGTTGATGTAAATAAGTCAGAATTTCTAGCAGTGACTTAGCTAATTCTTTTACTTCGGCTTCGCTAAAAGTTCTTCCTGCTTTTAAATGTTCTTCTAAATTTTTTCCTTTTACATAAGTTTGTACCAAAACAAAACCTTTGTCGTTATCATCCTCCAGTTCAAAAGAATCTAAATAATGTGGAATATTCGGATGATTTATTTTTTTTAGAGTTTCGGCTTCCCGCTCAAATAATTTTAAATATTGCCAATCAAAATCTTGCCCTAACAACAAGACTTTAATTACAACTTTTTGCCGTGTTTCTAAATCTTCAGCCAAAAAAGTTCTTCTTCCAGTTTGTCTACCCAACTCATTTTGAATTTGATAGCGTTGATTTAA
>JBCBQE010000136.1:0-10838 GCA_039820385.1 Cyanobacteria bacterium J06635_10 | reverse complement strand
GGACTTTTTCAATAATGCTCCTAAAACCCGTCGGATAGAAAAGAGCAACCCACTAAATCAGATATCTCGTTTACTGCAAGAAAATTGGCTCTTATTACCCTTGGGAATTGTCGGTGCATCCCTCATACTGTATGGCATTGTTCAGTTATATCTTAAGCGTGTAGATGTGAGTGATAAAAAATAGACAGGCTCTGTGTTAAGAGTTGAAAATAATCACCCTAAATGACATAGCCATCCAAAAATTTGTACGCAGAGAAACATTTGGTAGAGACGCAGCATTACGTCTCTACACATTGTATATTTTCTATTTAATTTTTGGATAGAGACAAATTTTGAAGTTGAGGGGCACCCATTAATTTTTTTTAGAAGAAAAAAATTTTAATGGGAACCCTTGACTATGCAATTACTTTTATTTTTACCAGGTTTCATCTTCTTTTTTTTGAGTAATATACGCAGTCACATAAAGTCAAAATATTAACTTAAAGATGTCCCATTCATCCCATACTAAACCCAGCAAAAAGCGTAATTTATTTAATCCAGGTGTATGGTTAACTGACCTTACCCCGAGATTTTTTGACCGCTCTTTAGATAAAGTCGGTCTAGGCAGCTTTAAATGGTTGATAGTGTTATCACTGATACTTTCAGTACCATTTATTGTTACACCACTAGAATTATGGCAGCAAGTAGCGATCGCAGTATTTTTAATTGTTCTCGGTCAATTAGTCGTCAGAGCAGAAAAAAGCGAATCATCCAAACAACTTAGCCACTATTACCATTTATTCATGGTGTGGCTAAGTTTGGTAACTACCATGCGTTACCTTTTTTACCGCACCAGTTATACTCTGAACTTTAATACCTGGGTTAACGGTATTGCCTGCGTTGTTCTATTCACCGCCGAGCTATACGCGATTTTCACCCTTGTACTGGCATATTTCCAAACATTGCAAGTCAAGGAACGTAAACCAATTAATTTGGCTCAAGTTCCACCAGACGAATGGTTCAATGTTGATATTTACATCCCTACCTATAACGAAGAAGTTGGGATTGTTCGTAAAACTGCTCTAGCAGCCTTAGCTTGCGAATATACTCCTGGCAAGAAAAAGGTTTATATTCTAGATGACGGCCGTCCCGAAAGGTATAAAGAAGACGATCCGCGTCGGGAAAAATTCCGTGCGAGACGGGAAGAATTGAAAAAAATGTGTGTCGAACTTGGTTGTATCCACGTAAGCCGGGATAACAATAACCACGCCAAAGCAGGTAATATTAACCATGCCTTTGAGAAAACAGAAGGCGACTTGGTATTAATTTTGGACTGCGATCACATTCCATCCCGTCAATTTCTCTTACATACAGTCGGCTTTTTCTACGATCCCAAAGTTTCCTTTGTCCAGACTCCCCACTGGTTTTATAACCCAGATCCCTTCGAGCGCAACTTGCTTACCAATGGTAGAATTCCCGTCAACAACGAACTATTTTATAAAGTAATCCAAAAAGGTAACGATTTTTGGAATGCCGCATTTTTCTGCGGCTCTGCGGCAGTAATTCGTAAATCTTATGCTTTAGAAGTCGGCGGAATTGCTGTGGAAACAGTGACAGAAGATTGTCATACAGCATTGCGCTTGCATTCGCTGGGTTATAAATCTGTTTACTACGATAAAATCATGATTGCGGGATTAGCCCCCGAGACTTACCCCGCATACTTAGGTCAACAAATACGTTGGGCTAGAGGAATGGCGCAGATTCTCCGCCTGGAAAATCCTCTATTTAACCCAAAACTCAAATTAACAATTCCCCAGCGGATTTGCTATTTCAGCGCTACTTCCCACTTTCTGTATGGCTTTCCTCGACTAGTATATGCAATCATTCCCACCTTATTTTTACTATTTGGTGTTAACCCAGTCCAAGGTTTGGGTTTGGAAACTCTTGCCTATGCCATACCTCATATTGTTCTTTCCCTAACTACCAACTACATCATTTATAAATACGTTCGTTTTACCTTCTGGAATGAAGTTTTTGAATTTGTGATGTCTTTCCAGGCGGGATGGGTAACATTGCTGGCGTTAATTAATCCAAAGTTAGGTTCTTTTAACGTTACTGATAAAGGTGTAAACGTTACCGAACGAAGCTTTGATTGGAAATCAATGCTCGGTTTGATAATCGTTACAGCAGTGGTAGTTCTAGCTATACTTGCCATTCCTTTCTGGGTATTGCTCAGTCCAGAAGATTGGGAAGCTGTTTTGGTAAACGCCATGTGGTGTGGCTTGAACCTAACTTTACTGATCGCTGCGTTGTTGGTTGCTTACGAAAGACCGCAAGCCCGTAAGGAACACAGGTTACTACGACTTCTTCCCGTAAAGATTTCCAGTGGTAACCAAACCATTACCGGCGAAACAGTAAATATTTCCGAAACTGGTGCTCTAATTGCCTTAGATTCATCGCCGAACTTACCGGATGAAATAGATATGGAGGTGACGGGGGACTTTGGTGCAAAAGTATCTTTAACCGCAAGAGTTGTAAGATTATCTGCCATTAGCAAAACACGAAATCACCTGGCAATTGATTTTAGCAATCTTACCCAAGCCCAAAAAGATGACTTAACCTTAGTTTTATATTCTGATGTCAAAGAGTGGTATTATCAAAAGCGTAAATATGCCGATCGACCAATCGGTTCTCTAGGATTTATTGCTACTAGTTTGGTTCGTTCTTTACGGGATGTAAAAACAAGCAAACAAAAACAGATACGCAAAAAAGTGCTTGCCACTACCGAGTTATATTTAGATGGCGATCGCTTCACTGGGGTAACCACTGAACTTGGAGTTAAAGGGTTGTGCTTAAAATTGGACAGCACAAAAGCCAAATCTTCCCATAAGGTGCTTGGAGAGAAAGATTTGCAAAACATACAAAATATCAAACCAGCTGTTGGTTTGCTCTTAAGCAAGGAATCAAATAGCTTAAAAGCAAATCGACTGATTGCCGAAATTGATACTATAGAAAAGGATAAAACTGGTAAAATTACAGTTTATTTGAAATTCCCAGATAAATTTAAAGACCAGCAGCAGCCAAAAATCAAGCAGCTTTTGGAACGTCTATAAGGAACTCGCGGAGTTATACCTTTTCTCTATAAAGATGCGCCGAATTTAGCCCAGACTGCTGGGCTTAGTTGCTGTAGCGATACCCTTTGAGGGTATTATTACCGGGGATTTAGCGCAGCCTCATAAAGAATAAGGAGTTAGGAGTTAGTCGAAACTCTTGCTCCCAACTCCTTATCCCAAAATTTCCTTCATTCTTCTGAGCGATCGTCACTAGTTGACACCATGACTGGTTGCTGGTATAGGGGTATTGTAAAGGTAACTGTGGAACCGAGCCCTTCACCTAGACTGTAAAAATGTACTTCGCCACCCATTGCTTCTACTAACTTCTGAGATATGGTTAATCCCAAGCCGGTACCACCGTACTGACGGGTGCGAGAACCATCGACTTGGGAGAATAATTGAAATAATTTATCTTGCTGGTCTAAAGAAACGCCGATGCCTGTATCTACGACCTTCACTTTTACCATACCAGGAAATTCTTGCTCTTTAAATACTACTTTTTTACGAACTACATCGGCGGTGACGGTTATGTGTCCCTCGTGGGTAAATTTGATGGCGTTACCCACTAGATTGATCATTATTTGCTTGAGACGGAGGTAATCGCTGTAAACGATAATTTCATCATTTGTTTGAGGTAACTGCATCCCGAAATACAGATTTTTTTGTTCTGCTTGAAGGCGCATGAAGTTTTCTACATCATTAAACAACTCATCCAGCTTTACTGGAGTAAGTTCTAACTCCATTTTGCCTGCTTCTATTTTGGCAAAGTCGAGAATATCATTGATAACATCAAGTAGGTGCAGGGATGATTTATGAGCTTCTCCGAGAAAAAGGGATTGTTCATCTGCATCATCTGCCATTCCGTCCAAAATCAGCTTTAAAAAGCCAATCATGCCATTTAATGGTGTGCGGATTTCATGAGAAACGTTGGCAAGAAACTCACTTTTAAGGCGGGAAGCATCTTCTGCTTGCTGACGCGCTACTTCTAATTCCTCATATAGGGTGGCGTGAGCAATTGCAGTACCAATTTGATCTGCTGCTTCTTTGGTTAATTCAAGTTCTTTTGTTGATAAGTAGGAACATTCCCCGTCTAAACTCAAAGCTATTAAACTATTAGGTTCTTCTTGATGAGATGTTGCAACTACTAAAAGTTTATCAGTTTGAAACACAGAATCTTCTGCTTGCTCTACTATAACTGGCTTGAGAGTATTTAGGGCTTGAGTAAACCCTAATTCAGAAGCTATATCTATTTCCGTTCCCAACATTGAGTTAACGGTCGGCTGAGAATATTCAGCAATTACACTTATTTTATCTCTGCCATAATACGGAAAAATTATACATCTACTTGGTTGTAATATTGCGCCTAAACTATCAACTGTTTGCTGCCAAATGATATTCAAATCTAGGGTTCGCCGAATATTTCTGGTAACATTGTCAATCAGTTTTTGATATTGCTGCGAACGTATATTATCCTCACTGTTTGTAGATTCTGGCGTTGGCTTGATTTGACTTTTACTGGCTGCAATTTGCAACAATCTTCCCATTACTAGTACTGATGTTGCAGCATTGCCTAAAACTGGCATTATCGGAGTTATCAGCAACTCCAATTCTACGCTCCCTTGGGAGTAGCTAAACCAACACTGGCATTTTTGTGGCACTAAACTTACTAATACCTGCTCCAACCGTTTCAAATAGCTAACTTTATCCACAGGGAAAAAGCTTTCGGAGTTCGCGGTATCGTCAACGATTTTTTCTGGGTTTAATCCCAAACGTTCGCTTTGCTGCCAATAAAACTTTAGGTAACGCCCCGTTGCATCTTGAACGTACACTAATTCAGCTCCCAGACAAGCTAACGCATCGGTGCGATCGGTAACAGATTCTAGATTGTCGGACAATACATGTGGTGGTTCAGAATTCGCAGCAATACTCATGACTGGAGTTAAATAGAATAAGTGTAGCCCAAAGAAGTTGTGCTAATAGCTGCTTAAAGTTTGGCATAAATTTTTACAGCTTTAGCAGACTTGCTTGGGATTTTTATTGTATTCCTGGAATTAGTTGTAAAAAATTCTGTTTCTCAATCGTTCCACTCACCTCTTGGTGGAACTTTAATGCGATGGGGGGTGCGCGTCAGTTCATCGTCTCTGGGAATATCGCCGCGCAGCCATTGCCGCAGGGCAACTTCAATCACTTTAGAGGGATCGTTACTCAAGTGACTAATTTTTTCTAGTAACTCTGAGTCCAAGCGGACAGCAACTTCTACCTTTTCGGAAAACATGTTTTGGGGGGTAGGTCTTTCTTTCATATTCATAGCTAATAATCTCTGCGCGTTGTTTGTTCCAAGGCGAATTTTAAGCAGCTTTACTTACAGTTGGCAATGTTGTTAATTTACCCGACTGCTGCTACCTGCATCGAGTCATCTAAAACAAGAGTAGGGTGTGGAAACTGTATAGCTCCAGCTTACGGATTAAACACGATTCGGTTAATTTCTTAACCATCTCTTATGGGGCTGAGTCAGCTCTTGAGTAGTAAATTTAACCATTCCCCGATTTAGGTTAAGTTCGCTTTCTCGCAAAGGGAGACGCTCCGCGTTCGCTTCGGCGATCTGAATCGGTAATGTCATGGGTACCCGTCAATATTATCAACAGGCACTTACTGAAGGCACTGCCTTACCCCTCGTAACACTTTTGACGATAAGAGGCTAAAAAAGCCTCCCCGAGACGTAACCTGAAAGTGCTCAAGTGGCTTTAAAACAAGTTAACTCGTGTTATATCCGGCATTTGCCAATAAATAAGCCTGCCCAGGGCACCCCAAAAAATTTTTTAGAAGAAAAAAATTCTTGGGGTGCCCCTGCCCATTTTTTTGCGGAAGAAATTGTAACCCTCGTTGCATGGTTAGTGCAAAATTATAAAGGTGTAAAGTTTACCTGCGGCTAATAGCACGTTTCGCCTTTATATTAATTATTAGGGCTTACGGCTACAAACTGGCGAAAATCGTCACGGCATAATAATTCAAACAACGTAGGAAATTAATACGCACTGTCTACAACCCTGAAAAATTGAACATAAGGGCGGCTTAAATTAATTATTTAAGCCTTGCTTTCTAGAGCTTGAAACTAACCTCCAATTCCAAAGAATAGGAAATTCTACATCCGCTACAATCTAGTACAGCACGACGGAAATAAACCAACCATTCGTAAAACGTCAAAGCTAGAGAAAATAATACTTCTGAATGCCAGACTTTTAACGAACGCAAGCGCGGTACTAGTCAGTTAAGACGATTATCCATCAGCAATACTATCGTGAAAGCCACATTACGCCCCGTCTATGAGAGAGCGGGTGCTGACTCATGTTTATTGTACGCCCCCTCCATAACAATACCAGTACCTATAAATAGTCTTTTATGTATGTTAGGCGAGTTTCTTCGCTTTTAAGGTAAATAGCATTTTATATTGTGGATTTGAGATTTTAGATTAAAAATCTTTATAATCGGTTTTCAAAACGGCAGTCAAAAGTTATGAATTATCAGTTAGAAGCAATTATAGGTCAAAGGTTATGGGCTTCGTCAGGAGTTCTCTACCCCCTTTACCTTATCTATCCCATAACTTTGAGCAGCGTGTTTGTTCGATACGCATTACAATACGTTAAGTAAAAGGCTTTTATTTCATAAAGGTTGCAGAATACAGCTTTAGAAGTATATGACTGACGTTCCCGCAGCTCGCATTCGTAATTTTTGCATTATCGCTCACATTGACCACGGTAAATCAACTTTAGCTGACCGTCTTCTGCAAACCACTGGTACGGTGGAAAATCGGCAGATGAAGGAGCAGTTTCTCGATAATATGGATTTGGAACGGGAGCGCGGCATTACCATTAAGCTGCAAGCTGCCCGGATGAATTACAAGGCTAAGGATGGTCAAGAGTACGTACTGAATCTTATTGATACTCCCGGTCACGTTGATTTCTCTTACGAAGTGTCCCGCAGTTTGGTAGCTTGTGAAGGGGCACTGTTAGTAGTAGATGCTTCTCAAGGTGTTGAAGCACAAACCTTAGCTAATGTTTATTTGGCGATCGAGAATGATTTAGAAATTATCCCGGTTCTAAATAAAATAGATCTGCCTGGTGCCGAACCTGACCGAGTGGCTGGTGAAATTGAAGAAGTTATCGGTTTGGATTGCAGCGGTGCAATTCTTGCTTCTGCTAAGGAAGGAATTGGGGTTCCCGAAATTTTGGAAGCGATTGTCGAACGAGTACCTCAGCCCGAAGATACAATCGATCGGCCTTTACGGGCATTGATTTTTGATAGCTATTATGATAGCTACCGGGGAGTAATTGTATATTTCCGGGTGATGGATGGGACGCTGAAAAAAGGCGATAAAATCTATCTGATGGCTTCTGGTAAGGAATATGAGATTGATGAAATTGGAGTTCTTTCTCCCAATCAAGTACAAGTAGACGAACTCCATGCTGGGGAGGTAGGTTATCTTTCGGCGGCGATTAAAGCTGTTGAAGATGCCCGGGTTGGCGATACCATTACTTTAAGTAAGGCTAAAGCACCGGAACCTTTACCCGGTTATGCCGAAGCCAACCCGATGGTATTTTGTGGGATGTTTCCCATCGATTCCGACCAATTTAAGGATTTACGCGAAGCTTTAGATAAACTTAAGCTTAATGATGCAGCTTTACAATTTGAACCAGAAACTTCCAGCGCCATGGGTTTTGGTTTCCGTTGTGGGTTCTTGGGTTTGCTGCACATGGAAATTGTCCAGGAACGTTTGGAACGGGAATATAACTTAGATTTAATTATTACTGCTCCTTCGGTAATTTACCGTGTAACTACTAATAAAGGCGAAGTAATTTACGTTGACAATCCCGCTAATCTACCTTCACCCAACGAACGGGAAAAAATGGAGGAGCCCTACGTTAAAGTAGAAATGATTACACCTGAAGACTATGTAGGAACCTTGATGGAATTATCCCAAGGCCGTCGGGGTGTATTTAAAGACATGAAATATCTGACTCAAGGGCGAACAACGTTAACCTACGAGTTACCTTTAGCCGAAGTTGTTACGGACTTTTTCGATCAGATGAAATCGCGATCGCGCGGTTATGCGAGTATGGAATATCAGTTGATTGGTTATCGCGAAAATCATTTGGTGAAGTTGGATTTGATGATCAACGGCGATCCAGTTGATTCTTTAGCGATGATTGTTCACCGAGATAAAGCCTATAATGTTGGACGATCGATGGCTGAGAAGTTGAAGGAGTTAATTCCCCGTCACCAATTTAAGGTACCAATTCAAGCGGCGATCGGTAGTAAGATAATTGCCAGCGAACATATTCCAGCATTGCGGAAGGATGTGTTAGCGAAATGTTACGGTGGTGACATTAGTCGTAAGAAGAAACTTTTGCAGAAGCAAGCCAAAGGTAAGAAGCGGATGAAGTCTGTGGGTACGGTGGATGTTCCTCAAGAAGCTTTTATGGCAGTGTTGAAGTTGGATCAGCAAAGTTCGTAAACCCGTAATCCTGTAGAGACGTAGCAGTGCTACGTCTCCAGTATTTAGGTTTATGTCGAATAAATTAGGACAGCTATGCCCATCCCACAAGAATTTATAAATTATTAGGGAGCGATTCGGCTTCTAATACAGAAATTTAGATATAGGAAATCGCCCGTACTCGAAAATAGTACAGGCGATTTTGTTAAGAAGTTAGGATTATTCTAATAATACCGAAAAATTGCGTTTTAGTTGGATATTGGTGGAGATGTAGCAATATGCTGGCGGCAATATTAGTCGGAAAATTGACACTCTCCCATCTGGAAGATGGGAGATTCTTCCAAGCATAGACAGCATCGCTTGAAATATCCTCTTATAGCTGCCGGTAACCCGGATACCCCCGTTTGCCACAGATGGGCGGAGTGATGTTTCCTTTCAACTCGCCAATTCGAGATTTGGGCGTATACTTTCCGGGAGTCCCCCGGTAGGTTTTAAAGTCTTATACTGACCCTAAAATACTACCATATACTGGGGCATAAATGCCCTACCTCGTTCTACATCCCCCGGCTATAAGCACGAGGGTTTTGAACCTCGACCAATTTTATAAATTTTTGCAGAAAAAATAGCCCGCCTCTTATAATGGTGGATTTACACAAAGGGAGCCCGGCGAATACCGATTATGATTTTTCTAGCTTGCGGAGGCAAGCTTTGTAACAATAGCCCCAGGCTTACAGCCTAGGGAGGATTTTGTAAAAAAATTCCGATGTCTGATTATAGATACCTTGTAGATACTTTAATCATTAGAGCAATAAAACGAACTATAGATGATGGCGATAAGCCCCTCACCCATGCGAAGAGCGATCGCTTCACATAGCCATGAATATGTAGTTATTTTTTATCAGCTTAAATACATAAAAATAATAATTTTTTGATACTAAACTTCAATTTGATTGTATTGAGCTTAAATGAAAAAATTTAAGTTTATTTTCCAATTTCGATCATTTTTATGAAAAAAACAGTAGTTTTTTTTAAGTAATTACTCGGTTATAAATGTATTTTAAATAGCAGTAAGCTTTATTGTATGAGTCCGAACGGTAAAACATCAACTGCGATGAAGATGTTGTACTTCATTAATTTGAGAAACAATACTTAAGAGAAGGGGAATCTTTTGATGAAATTCGGTCAAAAACTATTTATTTCTTTATTTGCTGCAACTGCAAGTCTATTTAGTCTATCTTCGAGTGCTTTTGCTGGTGAAGGTGGTGCTGCTGGTGCTGCTGCATTCACAATCGATGATACTGGGAGCGTTACTGGGGTTGCTGTATCTGCTGCTGTAGGTAAAAACGATGCATCAGCCGCCGCTTTTAATGATGTTGCTAATGATTTTAATTCAGCCTTTGCTTTAGGTTCTGCTGGTGCTATCCAAATGACAGATATAGGAGATCCAACTCTTGCTGCAATGGTTGGTGGGGAAGATCCTGCTCTTATAACTGCACAAGGAAATGATTTGACAGGCTCTGCCACTATTCAGTTGGGTACTAACGCTGGCGCAACTATCGTTACAATTCCTGATGGAGATGCAACAGCTCCAGATCCAATTCTAATTCCATAATTGATCGTAAAAAGAGCCTTTACTTTGTTAGAAATTATCTGACAACCTAAAATTCAAATGTTATCGGAGACGTAGCTTCAGGTTGCGTCTCTATTTGTTTGTCTGACAATTTGCATCAATTTTGGGGAATTATGGAACGACGTAATCCCAACATGCAGAAGAAAGCTTGCGGTGCGATCGCAATATAAAAACCTCACCCCGTACTAAAGGACACCCCTCTCCTTAACAAGGAGAGGGGAAGGGGGTGAGGTTAATTTCAATATTAAGGAGAGGGAAAGGGGGTGAGGTTATTTTGGAGACAGAATGTTTCGCGATACACCCTTATAGTGTCGGCTGAACGCCTATCGTAAAAGCTAAAAATTTATTCAGCAACCGGATTAAGTTTTCTCCGTTGTCTCCATAATCTATCTATCAGATTATTTCTCTTCCGTCGCAAACGCCGCTTATTATTTACTTGATTAAATGGGTTTCCTGGCGCTCCAAATCTGAATAATACTTTGAATATATTGTCAGTAAAATTGATTTTATTTCCTTCGGAATCTTCACCCAAGTCATAATCATTATTTGTCCAAGAAATAGATAGCGTTGGACTGTTATATTTACCGCCTAATCTCAATTTTGCAGTAGCTCCATAGCGAGAACG
>JBCBQE010000135.1:0-10842 GCA_039820385.1 Cyanobacteria bacterium J06635_10 | reverse complement strand
AAAAAGCGTGTGGTTAATTATACTATTGTCAATACGTTTTTACTATTAATGGATTTTCTTACGGGTGGTGGTATTAGCTGGTCGCTTTATATTGTAATATTTGGGGGAATGTTATTAGGTTTGGATGGCTGGAATACTTCCCAAACTAAAGGTGAAGATTATGAAGCTGCTTTCCAAAGGTGGTATCGTAAAAATCAGTTAAAACGTTCTGTGAATAATCTGATCAATAAGTTTTTTAAAGCTTCTTCTGGATAAAGTCATCATAAAAAAATAACTTTTGAATTTATGAGACAGATAAATTTAGATTAATTTTATGTTTATTTGTGATTGATGATAGAGAAGTTTTGATGCTTATAAACCCGGTATCTTGGAGATAACGGGTTTATTTATTAATAGTTCTTCAGTAAATAGTATGCTTAATTTTTATCAAAAAATACTGAAACTCTTGCGGCAAACAAATTATCCCATTTAAAAAAAATAAAATGTTTGAATAAAATATTTTTGTCACTGTTAAGAGTTTCCTATTCCCTTTTTAGAATATTTGTTTAGCATACTAAGTAGGAAAGAGCCATTCACTAACAACTTTGGGAGAAAGTATGGGGTTAAAAGCGTTTACATCAAATAAAGCATAATGAATAGTTTTTTATATATCACCGCACTGAAAAGCAATTTTAATAGATTAACTCTCTTGTAAATATTCAATCGCCGCTTCTAATTTTGAAGGGTAATTTTGAGCAAAGCTTTCAAACCAAAGTCCTTCGGGAGATAATGGTTCTAATTTTTCTAACCATTCTTGAGCTTTACTTTTTAAAACCTCTATTTGTTTTTGTTTAAGTTTTTCTTGTCGAATTCGTTCATTTTCAATTTCTTGCTGTTTTTGTTGTTCATCTAATAATTGTTTCTCTTCAAAATCTTGCTTAACCTCAGATAAAATACTATCAATTGCATCTTTTTTTGGTGAAGAAGATGCAAAAAGGGAGGAAGGTAAAATAGATGAGTCAAGCTTGTCTTTATTGGCTTTCTTTACTTTCTCAACTTCCTCTATTTTCGATTCTTGAGAATTAGCTGGTTGCTGATATTCTGCTTTGAGTTCCGACAACAACTTATCGATGGAATCCATTTGTTTAATTCCGATTAATTAGAATTACTAATCAATAATTGCATTTAGCAAAACTTCTGAAAGACTGTAGTCTTCCATATCATCCATTGTAATTGTGTCACAGATATCAAACTTGGCTCCAGCGCTTTGCATTTCATCATCCAATACTTTGAGAAAGCGAGTAGCATTAGGATCTGTACCGACTTGAATAAAAGAAATTCCTAATTCTTCATTCCTATCCATGCGACGAGAAGTTTCGATAATCACCTTCATAACCGCTTTTCTATCGTCCGGTTCCCCATCAGTAACAACTAAAATAGTTTCACCATTCGGCTTGCTTTCACCGGCAGCTTTTCGTTGAAAATAATTATCGGTAGCATGTTTTAATACCGCAGCTAAATCAGTAGTTCCAGAAGGATCGTTTTCTCGAAAAACTTGCGTAACTTTGCTCGATGTCACATTCTCATATCTTTTGAACCTACCAGAAAAAGTATAAACTGTAATACCATCTGGATCGAATTGCTCGCATTTACTTGCTAAAGCAAAAGTTGATTCTTCTGCTGCTACCCATCTAGTTCTACCAGATTTTTGGTCAGGAGTTGCCATGCTACCACTTTTATCAATAATTAGGGTATAATCGCGATTTTCTAACATTGATTAATTCTCCTATAATTATAATTGTTACTTAATCAGTAATTGCATTGGTCAATATCTCTACAAGAGTCATATCTTCCATATCATCCAAAGTGATAGTGTCGCAAATATCAAACTTTGCACCAATTGATTCCATTTGATCGTCTAAAGCTTTGAGAAACTTTGTTGCTTGAGCATCTGAACCAACTTGAATAATTGATATAGCCAGTTCCTCATCTATTTCCATCTGACGGGAAGCATTGATAATCACTTCAAAAACTGCTTTTCTATCGTCTGGCTCACCATCAGTGACAACTATAATAGTTTCTCCGTTGGGCTTAGTTTGCCCTGCTGCTTTACGTTTAAAGTAATCATCTGTTGCCTGCTTGAGTACACTTGCTAAATTTGTAGTACCCGCAGGATCGTTTTCCATAAATATCTGGGCTACTCTATCTGAAGTCACATCATCGTAACGTTTAAATTTTCCGGAAAACAGGTAAACCGTCATTCCATCGGGATCAAACTGCTCGCACTTTCTCGCCAAGGCAAGCGTCGATTCTTGCATTATCTCCCATCTACTTCTACCACCAGCTTGATCTGGGGTGGACATACTACCGCTCTTATCAATAATTAACGTATAATCGCGCTCTTTAATCATTTAATTTACTCCTTTAATTATTACTACGTGGTACTAGTTTAACTGTTGGCTATTTACACCGCAGCTTTTGCGGATGCTTTGTAATGATCGTTTAATTTATTCAAAATCGCAAGCTTTTGTAATACCATCGCAGCCGATCGAAATTGCCTCCAGTTGTTAAATTTACAAGAATTGTCAAATAAAGTTATATTTTAGTTATAGTTCCGAAGCGTAAAAACCCAAGTGATTGGCAACTGGACGTTCCCGCATGGGTAATTTAGTGTGACTCGGTGCATTTAGCAGCTTTGGTTTTTTATTCTTGGCCATAACTAATGTAGTGGAGCCGCCACCATCTAAATTGAGAGCCTTATATGCACCCAATTTAGTCGCAATGCTCGTTAATTCTGCGATCGTTACACCTTCACTGTAAAGCGGTTGCTTCCCATCTACAACAATCAGCCACAGAATATTTCCTGCTTTATTAGTCGCCACTGCAACTCGTGGATAAGGCTTATCTTTACTTAAATCGGAATTTACAGCTTTACCGTCAATTATAAAAACATCGCTACCTGCCACAGCTTGCAGAGTATTTTGAGGACAATTTCCACTATCTAAAATTTGGGCACGCCTTTTTGTAGAAATACATAAAACTCCCCATTTCCCATCGGCTTTTGAGTAATGCTTGCCATTAGAAATTGCTTGTCCGATAACAGAAGTTATATCTCCGCTATAAGGATAATAATCCCAAGGGGTATTTTCGCGGAAAGGATAGAAATAATTAGCATTCACAGCTAATTGCAGTTTAAATTCTTCCAAAAATTGTGAAGTAGTCCGAGCCAAGGTTGTATTAGTTTTACCAGTAGATTGCGGTGGAGTTACCAGGACTTTTACTCCTGGCACGGATAAATCAACAGTTACAATATGAATCAATACTGGACGCGGTGTCAAATTAAAATTACGTTTGTAAACAATACCTTTAAATAATTTTTGTTCGTAATTAGTTTGAGATGGACGGGAAAAACACCACCAGCCATAAACTATAAATGGTAATAATAGAAATACTGTAACCGTTGCGAGGATAAATCGCTTAAACAATTCTTGCTTTCGAGAATTGAGCATTGATATTTGATAATTGTATATATGAATCATCAAAATATTAACTTTACTAACCAAAATTTGCAAAACCGTTCTTTTAAAGGTCAAAACCTGAATGGTGCTAACTTTAGTTTTTCAGATATTCGTGGATGCGATTTTAGTAATACTTCATTACGAGAAGCTAACTTCCATCGTGTTAAAGCAGGTCAAACTCCTAAAATATTTACCTTTCTAATATCTGTTGCATGTATAACAGCTATCATCGTATTTCATGCAGTTAGTCAAATGATATTTGGAGTCATAGAAAGAACTCCAGAAAGTCCAATTTGGAGTTATGCTGTAGCCTTATCTATAAGTTTAGGACTTGCTGGAATCACTTGTGTAACAATGAGGGCTGCTCGGGAAAAATCCTTCTTAAAACGTATCGCTACCATCCTTTCCGGTGTGACTTCTGGAGCGATTTTAGGATTTTTCTATGGTGGTACTGCCGCTGGTGGGAAAAATCCACAACTAGCAATTGTATCTGCTGTCATAGGAGCATTAATAATGGCAGCAACCAGCTTTTACTTTAAGAGAGGATTCATACCAATTATTTTATCCGTATCGGGCACAGTGGCTAGCTACGGATTTGCTTTCTTAATAGGAACAAGAGCAATTGCTTTCCTAAGCACTCAAAATCTGATTTGGGGATTTTGTTTAAGTTTTCTATCTTTAATTTACATTGGATTAACATTAATAACTCTATGCTATAGCATCAAAAAAATTACGACTTATTTGGTAACATCCTTCCGAGCTTCCGACTTAACAAACGCTAATTTTAAAAATGCAAAATTAGGATTGAGCGATTTTACCGGCTCAATCGGAAAAAATTAAGATTTAGCACTCAAGAGGAACAGAGTTAATAATTAAAACTTAGCAGCAATATAATTATGCCCAATGCCCCATGCCCAATGCCCAATGCCCCTTCTCAAACAGTTTGCTTGACAACAACTCCATTAGAGGTAGCAATTGGTTGCACTGAATTCAATACAGCCTCCAATAATCCTGGAAATAATTCTTCTAAATCTTCCCTTCGTAGGGTGTTGATGTGTTGGGTTCCTTCTTTACGAGTTGATACTACTCCCGATTCTCGTAAAATCTTAAAGTGGTTGGACATCGTTGATTTGGCGATCGCAAAATCAAAGTCCCCACAGCATTGCTCCTTCTTCGTTGCTAACTGTCGCACAATCTCTAATCTTACAGGGTCTCCTAGGGCATAAAGCACTCCTGCTAAAGATATATTTTTTCGCTCTGGATGATAAAGAAATCTCATTGTTGCAGGTTGTCTTAAAAAGGTCTATATTTTAATTATTCGATTTTATCGAATTATAGAAATAATATATTAAGAGGAGGACAAGAATGTCATCCATTACGAATGTGACAGAAGCCACCTTTAAACAAGAAGTCCTCGAAAGCGAAGTACCTGTGCTGGTAGACTTTTGGGCCCCTTGGTGTGGCCCTTGTCGGATGGTAGCTCCAGTGGTAGACGAAGTTGCTGGGGAATACGATGGACAAGTAAAAGTGGTGAAACTAAACACAGACCAAAATCCCACTGTCGCCAGTCATTACGGTATTCGCAGTATTCCAACGCTGATAGTCTTCAAAGGCGGTCGGCAAGTGGATACGGTTGTGGGTGCAGTACCAAAAACAACCTTGACTAAAACTTTAGCACAGTATCTATGACCTCGGAAGAGGAAGGGATATTGTAAAAATTGAAAAGTACTTTTGGCTTCCCTCGAAAAACTATTTTCTCTTCCTCATCAACTACCTGTAGCCGCTAACGCTGAGCTGCAGGTTTCTGACGCTTCGCTTGAGCAACTTGCTTGTTAGCGGAGCGTGACCTAAGAAATAGCCTCCGCACTGCGTCTTGGTTGAATCTTCAAGTGAGTATGATATGCTAAAGAGTTGGTGGCAGTAAATTACAAACCGAATGAGTGGTAAATTAATTGTCTTTGAAGGGGTAGAAGGTTGCGGTAAAACTACGCAAATGCAGCTTTGTTGTGAATGGCTGCAAGAGCGGGGTATATCCGTCGTCACAACTCGCGAACCGGGGGGGACTCAATTAGGATTGGAACTTCGCTCCTTATTGTTGGAAAACAGCAAAAACAAAGCAATAACTGCCACCACCGAATTACTTTTGTACGCGGCTGACAGAAGTCAACACGTAGAACAAGAACTACTTCCGAACTTGGAGTCAGGAAAAATTATATTGTGCGATCGCTATATTGATTCGACGATTGCTTATCAAGGCTACGGTCGCAATTTAGACATGAATGTGATTAATCAACTTAATTCTATAGCTACATTGGGTTTAAAAAGCGATTTAACACTATGGTTGGACTTAGATGTTGAACTAGGCATGGCACGGAAGCGAAAAAGTGGGGACATCGCAGATAGAATAGAACAAGAGAAAATAGAGTTTCATCGTCGCGTTCAAAAAGGCTACAAAGAATTACAACACACCTCCCCAGAGCGAATTATTCAGATAGAAGCTAACTTGAATAAAGAAGAGGTACAAAAGCAAATTCAACAGATATTAACTTCTAAACTACAAGAATGGGAAATTATGAGTTATTAGTGATTAATTGATAACTGTTCACTGCTCACTGTTCACTGTTCACTGTTCACTGTTCACTGAAAATGGATTCCTTTGCACCAGTAATAGGTCAAACACAAGCAGTAAAATTACTGAAGCAAGCTGTTGCAAAAGATAGAGTTGCAACGGCATATTTGTTTGTGGGTTCTTCTGGTGTGGGACGAAGTTTAACTGCGCGATGCTTTTTAGAACTACTGTTTACTCAAAATAATCGAGATATTGCGATTGTCAGAAGCAAATTAGAAAAAGGAAACCATCCCGATTTACTTTGGGTACAGCCAACTTATCAACATCAAGGAAAATTACTTAGTGCTAGCGAAGCCTCAGAAAAAGGATTGAAGCGCAAAGCACCACCTATAATTCGCTTAGAACAAATTCGCGAAATAACTGAATTTCTCAGTCATCCACCTTTAGAAGCACCGAGAAATGTAATAGTTGTGGAACAAACCGAAACAATGGCGGAATCCGCAGCAAACGCTTTACTCAAAACCTTAGAGGAGCCGGGAAAAGCAACACTAATTTTAATTGCACCAACACCCGATTCTATCTTGACAACATTAGTTTCCCGCTGTCAAAAAATCCCTTTTTATTGCTTAGATACAGATGCAATGTCCCAAGTAATGAGATTATCAGGACATAGTGAAATATTAAATTATCCAACCGTATTAAGTATAGCAGCGGGGAGTCCGGGTAAAGCAATTGAAGCTTACAAACAAATGCAAAATATTCCCCAAGAGTTATTAAATTCCTGTACTCAACCACCTAAAACATACCGCTCAGCATTAGAATTAGCGAAACAAGTTGATAAAGCTTTAGATAACGAAGCACAGTTGTGGTTAGTTGATTATTTGCAACAGTCATATTGGCAAAATTGGCGACAACCAAACATTATTCAGCAGCTTGAAAAAACTCGTAAAGCTTTACTTTGTTATGCACAACCGCGTTTGGTTTGGGAATGTATGTTTTTATCGTTAGTTAGTAGTTAGTTATTTGTATCATCACTTGATGTACATCTAGTTATTCACCACATTAATTTTGCAAGGTGATGAAATTTATTTGTAGGTTGCGCGCAGCGACACCCAACCCAACACCCGCGTTGGGTTTCACTCCCTTCAACCCAACCTACGATTACTATTAGTCCACTAAGGGAATATTCCGGGTTAATAATAAAAATTTTTTCTTCCCCCTCTTCCCCCTCTTCCCCCTCTCCCCCCTCTCCCCCTCCCTGTCTTCACCCAGCAATTTTGGGTTAATAGAGTACTATGCTTCAAAAATTTCGGTTGTCAGATTCATCGCCGTCTCCAATAACTAAAGAATCAACTAAGAAATCAATGAAAGTTTTAACCCTTAAAGAATGGCGACGATTCGGCAGATAAAGGGCATAAATACCCGTATCCATATCCATGTGGGGATAAAACTGAAAATCCTTAAGAACAGCTTGTAATCTCCCTTCGCGGATGTCTTCTCCAATTAACCAAGTGGGCATCAGAATTAAGCCCGCACCATCTAAGCAAGCTTGTCGAAGAACTTCAGAATTGTTTGCCACCAACGAGCCATTAACCTTAACCTCACACACTTCTTTATCTCGTTTAAATCGCCAAATTTCATACCCTGTCGAATAGCTAAACCGCAAGCAATTGCGATCGGCTAAATCTTCGGGATGCTCCGGTATACCATACTGCTGAAAATAGGCTGGGCTACCACAAACAAGGCGCGTATAAGAGGCAATTTTACGAACGAGCCAATTAGCACCGGAACGATCGAGGTTACCAAAACGGATGACCAAATCTAGTTCCTCTTCTACAGGATTCACTAAAGCATCACTCAAAGTCAAGTTCAGTTGCATTTGAGGGTATTTAACCAGAAAATCCTGAATCAGAGGTGCGATGTAAATTCGCCCAAAAGCTACGGGTAGACTAACTCGTAATAAACCCCGTGGTACTTCCGAATGTTCTGCTACAGAAAGATTAGCCGCTTCCACATCTCGAAGAATTTGTATCACTTTCTCATAATACTTGCGCCCTTGAGGGGTAAGAGAAATACTGCGGGTGGAACGGTTGGTTAGTTGGGTATGCAGCATGCTTTCGAGAGCATTAACTTGACGAGTCACCGAGGAAACAGCAACACCCAACTGCCGAGATGCTTCTGAAAAACTACCCGTTTCAACCACCTTCGCAAAGGCTTGCATGGCCGCAAATTGATCCATTGTTTATTTTTGCTTCAGACGCAAAAGTGTTTAGTATCTCAGCTAGATTAACATTTTATGTGAGTAGAGTTAAAACCCCATCGAGTTTATTGTTGCAATATATGCAAAAGTGTTTGGCATAAAAGCCGTATTCACATCTTATGTGAATGGAGTTAAAGTCAAACTTAAGCAATTAAATTTTTACCTTAAATTCTACAAACAGTTAATTACAAGGAGAAAAATGATGACTACTAAAACACTCAAATTACTCTCTCCTGAGACTTTAAACGACTTAGAATTAGCAAATCGGATGATTCTCGCTCCTTTAACTCGCTCTCGTGCCGGTGATGGTTTTGTTCCTCAAGCAATTAATACAGTTTATTATGCTCAACGGGCTTCTGCTGGATTAATTATTAGTGAAGCAACTCAAGTAGCTCGTAATGGTTTGGGTTACGCCAATACACCTGGAATTTACAATCAAGAGCAGATAGAAGGCTGGAAAAAAATCACAGAAGCCGTACACCAAAAAGGAGGTAAAATCTTTTTACAACTATGGCATGCTGGACGAGTTGCCCATCCAGATTTACTGGAAGAGGGAGACATTCCCGTCGCTCCTAGTGCTATTGCTGCTGACTATCTTGCCGATCTTCCTAATGGACAATTTCCCCACGTTACTCCTAGAGAGCTAAAACTAAAAGAAATACCTCTAATTATTGAGCAGTTTCGACAAGGAGCGAAAAATGCCCGAGAAGCAGGTTTTGATGGAGTAGAACTTCATGCTGGTAATGGCTATTTACCCGACCAATTTCTCCAAGATAATTCCAATCATCGAACAGATGCATATGGTGGATCGTTAGAAAATCGAGCGCGTTTATTGCTAGAAATTACTCAAGCATTAATCGATGTTTGGGGTAAAGAAAGAGTCGGGGTGCGCTTATCTCCCAGCAGTACTTTTAACGACATGCATGACTCCAATTTAAGTAGTACTTTCACTTATGTTGCTCGGGAACTAGACCGTTTAGGGATAGGTTATCTTCACGTTGTCGAACCCCGCATTAAAGGCAATGTAACTATTGAAGATGATGGCAGGGGCTTAGGAACCAAGTTTTTTCGTCCCCTCTTTAGTGGAATAATTATTACCGCAGGCGGCTACACTCGAGACACGGGAGAAGCAGTTATACAAAATAACGATGCCGATTTTGTCGCTTATGGCCGTCTGTTTATTGCTAATCCTGATTTACCCAAGCGTTTTGCTTTAAATGCCGAATTGAACAAATACGATCGCAACACCTTTTATACTAGTGGCGAATCAGGATATATAGATTATCCTAGCTTGGACGCTGCTTAAAAGAACTTGAGATCGAAGTTTTTGTTCTTAACTACAACAATGGGGAGAGGTTTGGAGAGGGGTTACAACTGTACTGCACTCTTCTCGTTAACCGCTATAGCCCCAGCCTTAGCCACCTGCGAATGATGTAATTTCCGAACTGTTATAAACCTGCGAAAACGCGTATTATTAAGATTTCTCAACCTGCAAAACTACCCAAATCTCACCAATTTTCCCCAATTGTCAAAGAAATAATCGGCATAAATGCAAAAATTTATCAAAATATCTTCTGACCTAAGATAGATTTTTGCTATGACATAGTTTATTCGCATTCATTTGATTTGATGCGTAGCAGCAGACTATTTGCTTATATTTAGAAAGAAGCTGAGAATAGGAGGTTATGGGTATGGGAATCAAAGATAGATTTTTTGGTAGATTCTTTAACAAATCGAAAAAGGAACCAGATGAAATAGAAAATCCAACAACTATAGATATCGAGCCATCACCCGTAGATGAAACATCCTCCGAAGCAGAAAAGGGATTTATTAAACAAATTTGGAATAAGTTTCGTAAAGACGCGCACTTGGAGGAAACAGCTTCATTAGAAGCACAGACGGAAATCCTAGCAGATGTTGAACCAATTAATCAAGAAGTTGAAACTGCCACTAATAAAAAAAATAGGTTGCAATCAATTATACAAAATATCTTCAGAAAAGATTCGGATATAAAAAAACCAGTAACTGAAAATTCTATTGAAGAGGAAAAACAGCAGGGTAATAAACAAACACAAAAAGCAAATCCTAATAAATTAAAACAACTTTTTAGTCAGTTGACTCAAAAAGAAAAAGAAACAATTCAGACAGAAGAAGCGATTGAACAAGTAGATGAAAGTTTAGCAAATACCAGTAATGCCGGTAAAATTAAAAGCATATTCCATAAACTTGTAAAATCTGCTAATCCCCAAGATATTCAGAAAATAACAGAAAAATTACCAGCAATGAATCGTGGTCCAATTAAGGAAATTTGGCCTAAAATACAATCATTATTTCAGATGGTTTTAGATCCCAAAGCCGCTTGGACATCAAAAGCATTAGCAATTGGTTCCTTACTTTATTTAATATCTCCCTTCGATGCTATTCCCGATATAATTCCTATAGCTGGACTCACAGATGATGCAGCTTTGATTGTTTCTGTTTTTTCTGCTTTAGCTTTTGAATTGAGCCGATATGTA
>JBCBQE010000134.1:0-10865 GCA_039820385.1 Cyanobacteria bacterium J06635_10 | reverse complement strand
GTGTCCATAGTAAAATTTAAAATTCTTGTTTATACCTTAATAAATAAGAAAAGTGACACGAAGGTGTTTAATTGATATCTGACATTGCATAACTGTGGAAGTTATATCAGCATGATGAAGTAATTACCTCTAAGAAAGACTATTTACTACATTGATAGCCGCTTGGTGATTATAGACGCTAAAAAATACTATAAATTGTACGTCTTTAGTTAGAGTACAAAAATAAATTAATAAGCTATCTCTAAATAAATGAAAGAGGAAAAAGTCAAGGGTAAAAAATGTTCGTGGGTACCCGTCGATTTACCTTTTACATTTTTTTGGGATTAAGTTATTGGCTAAAAAGAACTATCAACATTATCGGAGTAACCATGTCAGAATTAATTCAATTAATTTTAGATAGTGAAGAAAAAAATGATTTTAGGTCTTTATTAAGCGATTTACGTCAACAAAAAAATAGCTATTTGCTACGTAATGATATACTGAATGCTTATAGTGAATATTGTTCTAAATATAAAAAAGCAGAAGACTTTTGCACAAATTCCAACTTAAGTAAATTAATTTACTATACCCAAGAAATTATTAAAGAGGAATCGAGTTTTTGTTTTATTATCCGTCCAAAAATTGCTTCTCAAGAAGTTTATCGCTTAACGGCAGAATTAAACATTGAGAAAATGACAGTAAAAGAATTGCTGAATGTACGCGATCGTTTCGTAAATAAATATAATCCTCAAGAAGGGGATTTATTAGAATTAGATTTTGCTCCTTTTTACGATTACTCACCTCAAATTCGCGACCCAAAAAATATCGGGAAAGGAGTACAGTTTCTTAACCGCTACCTCTCCAGTAAACTATTTGCAGACTCTAAACAATGGCTGGAAAGTTTATTTAACTTTCTTCGTTTGCACCAATATAATGGCGTTCAATTACTGATTAATAGTAGTATAAAATCCCAAGAACATCTTTCTCAACAACTTAAAAAAGCGATAGATTTTGTAGAAAATCGTCCTCAAGAAGAATCTTACGAAGAGTTTCGCTTTCAGTTGCAAAATATGGGTTTTGAACCCGGTTGGGGTAACACCGCTTCTCGCGTTTTAGAAACTCTAAATATTCTCGATGAGTTAATAGACTCGCCAGATCCTCAAACCTTAGAAGGGTTTATTTCTCGCATTCCGATGATTTTTAAAATCGTCTTAGTGTCTGCCCATGGTTGGTTTGCTCAAGAAGGAGTTTTAGGTCGTCCAGATACTGGAGGGCAAGTAGTTTACGTTCTCGATCAAGCCAAAAGTCTGGAAATACAACTCCAAGAAGATGCACAACTCGCTGGTTTAGAATCATTAAACGTCCAACCAAAAGTTATTATCCTAACTCGCCTAATTCCTAATAGTGACGGTACTCTGTGTAACCAACCTTTAGAGAAAGTCCACGGTACCCATAATGCCTGGATTTTACGAGTTCCTCTAAGGGAATTCAATCCCAATATTACCCAAAACTGGATTTCTCGATTTGAATTTTGGCCTTATCTAGAAACTTTTGCTATTGATGCGGAAAAAGAACTATTAGCAGAGTTTCAAGGTAGACCAGATTTAATTGTTGGTAACTATACTGATGGTAATTTGGTTGCGTTTTTATTAGCGCGTCGTCTAAAGGTAACTCAATGTAATGTTGCTCACGCCTTAGAAAAATCCAAATATTTATTTAGTAATTTATACTGGGAAGAATTAGAAGATAAGTATCATTTTTCCTTACAATTTACTGCTGATTTAATTGCAATGAATGCCGCTAACTTTGTTATCAGCAGTACTTATCAAGAAATTGTTGGAACCTCAGATAGTGTGGGACAGTATGAATCTTATCAATGCTTCACCATGCCGGATTTATATCATGTGGTAAACGGAATTGAACTGTTTAGTCCCAAGTTTAATGTAGTACCGCCAGGAGTTAATGAAAATTGCTTCTTTCCCTATTCGCGTTCATATGAACGTGTTGAAAGCGATCGCCAAAGATTAGAAGAAATGCTCTTTACTAAGATCGATGGGACTCAGGTATTTGGTAAACTTGACGATCCAAATAAACGTCCTTTGTTTTCAATGGCGCGTTTGGATAGAATTAAAAATCTTACAGGTTTAGCCGAATGCTTCGGTCAAAGTAAAGAATTACAAGAGCGTTGTAACTTAATTTTAGTCGCAGGTAAATTGCGCGTTGAGGAGTCGGGAGATAAAGAAGAACGCGATGAAATTATCAAACTTTATAATGCGATCGAGCGGTACAAGCTTCATGGCAAGATTCGCTGGTTAGGCGTGCGTTTATCCAAAGCTGATTCTGGCGAAGTGTACCGAGTAATAGCAGATCGTCAAGGAATTTTTGTCCAACCAGCTTTGTTTGAAGCTTTCGGTTTAACAATTTTAGAAGCGATGATTTCGGGATTACCAACTTTTGGAACCCAATTTGGCGGACCTTTAGAGATTATTCAAGATAAAATAAATGGATTTTATATTAATCCGACTAATTTAGAGGAGACAGCCAGCAAAATATTAGATTTTGTTAATCAATGCCAACAAAACCCTAACTATTGGAATGAAATTTCTCAATCTGGTATTGACAGAGTTTACAGTACTTATACTTGGAAAATTCACGTGAATAAGTTACTGACTTTAGCACGAATTTATGGCTTTTGGAATTTTACCTCTAAAGAACAACGAGAAGATTTGTTGCGCTACCTAGAATCATTATTTTACTTAATGTATAAACCAAGAGCGCAACAACTACTTGAACAGCATAAATATCACTAACTAGTAGTTTAAATACTTAGGGTAGACTCAGGGAAATCTCCTCGAAAGCTTCTTTGCCAAGGATAAACTGGTAAGCTGCCATACATGGGGATTTCCATCGGATCTCTGGATTTTGTCCTAAAGTAAGCCCCTTTTGTCAACTCTTGCCAAGTTCGAGGCCCGACTATCCCATCTGCCGATAATCGCCGATTTGCTTGAAAGGCTTTTACTGCTGTCTCTGTAAGAACATCAAACTTTCCATTTATCCCTACGCCGTAACGATTGTACATTAAAAGTGTTTGTAAGACTCGGACAGCGCTTCCAGCGTTTCCATAACGTAGAACTGGTAGTTGTTGACCTCGATAATATTGAGCGAGTAAACGTTGTTCTACATCATAATCTGCCGTTTCTGGAATATCCCACTCTTTTCTAGGAGTAAGCTTGAGGTTTTTCTCAGAGAAAGCTAAAGACTTGGCATTCATAGAAGCTGTTTTTAAAACAGGAGAAAAAGCAACTTTTCTGCGAATCCTGTCGATAAAAATATAAGAACCTTTCCAGGAAATTTTGTACGATACATTACTAAGTTGTTTTTGATACTTTGGACTTTTAGTAGACAACTTGGGTTGATGACTGTTTCCAGAGATAGAGGTAGATAAATGCCGACCCGAAATTAAGCGTTGCTGGACTTTCGACTGTTGGATGGTAACGGTCGTCGAGAATGTAGGCAGAAACGGTTGCCCCTGCATTATAAAGCTTGCTATTAGCAAACTCAGTACGGTCATCTACTTGACCTCCTAATACCTACACTACTTATGACAGCACCATAAGTTTACATCCGGAAAAACTCTTAGGTCAAATGTAGTTTAAATAACCTATATTTGGACTTTTTTTAGAGTATGATTCAAAGTATTTTTCTCTACATTGTTTCTACCTTGTCAATTCTTGCCACGTCTGTTGTCCAACTACACCGTCTGTAGTTAAATTTCGGTTGCTTTGGAAAGCTTTGACAGCAGTTTCTGTAAGAGCGCCAAAATTTCCATCAACTCTAATGGGATAGCCATTAGCTAATAAGAGTCGCTGTAATACTCTAACCGACAAGCCGAAAGTGCCAAAATTCAGAATTGGTATGCTTCCCGTTTTGCCCAGAATTACTCTTCCCGAATTAATTCGCCTTTGTTGCTCGTTAGGAGCTCCTGCCAAAACTTCTTGTAGTTGGGGAGTGTTTTCGATTGCGTCTGTCAAACTGGGTGGGGAAGTTGAAGGCAGTATAATTCTGCTGCTTTCTTCGAGAGAATCGGGAGATCTTTTTAAAATAATTGGTTCCTCTGTTGTAGAAATAGAGCGCCCACCTGGGGAGTCAATTCTATTTCTGATTTTTCTAAGTACATGTTCATTTCTTGGTGAAACAAAAGTTGAAGTTACTACCCCTCCATTTGGTTGAATAAATTCTGGCGGTGTAATGCGAGCAGGAGTAAGTAAGGCAGTTGATTGAATCAGATTTGATTCTTTTACACTTAAATCAAACTCAACTGCTATTTCATTAAATAAATAGGGCACAGGTGGATGTCCTGTTGCTAGGGCACTCGTTATCAGCAAGCCAATATCATTCATGGTATTTCATTTTACTAATACCCATATTTTCTTTACACAGAGTTTCTCACTGTTCTTCCGGAAAACTGCGTACTTATACTTAAAAAAACAAGTCACTATTGCCGAAAATAGCAATAGTCTTGTTATGTGTCTATCAAGGTATATAGATTCAAGCGCGGATATAAATCAAACATTTTTTTCTATATTAAGAATACAAAATACTTAAAATTCAACAACAAATGGTAACGATAAGGGATAGTTTAACTTGATGTTTTCTCCCCTCGCCTGCTCATTCGTTATCTGAATTTATTAGCATTTGTGTAATTGTAATCTCCAACCAAGTTACAGAACTGTAATTCCTGTTACCCACTACAAAATCTGTCACAATATATCTTGAAAATCCCAAATAATAGTGCTTACTAATCTCTTTTATACTTGTATTTAACTGAGCTTCAGAAAAATTTATGCAAAATAATCCAAAAGTATTAGGTAAAAAAACCTATTATTAACTAGATAAATGTAATTAATATTAATTGGTGTCCTACTTTAATATATACAAGGTATTTGACTGCAAATTTCATCTTAATTAAGAGTAATTAGAAGAGCAGAGATATCTATATCTAAAACTTTGTTCATAAAATTTTGTACTTCATTTAACTATTATCTGCCGATAAATTCAGTGCAAATACTAAATACAAGTATTAATAAATAAATACTTAGATTTAGAATACCTATTTTTACAAGGATCGGTTTGGTTAACCCTTTTAATCTCCGTATTATTACATCGAGTATTGGATCGAAAGGATTAAAAAGGTATTGGAAAGTTATGAATTTTTGTCATTACTGACAATCTTCGGGTCATCAACCTCAAAATTTACCTCAATCTATTACATAGATTCAGATTCTTACAGTTGAGCACAATTTACTGGTAAGAAACACCAATATGTAGGTGTACCTGATTGATTAAAAACCGATTCAATTCTTTGAGGGGGAGTTACTTTTATTAAACTATTAGCTGAATTATTGAGCTACTCCCGCGATACCCGCAACCCTCATAGCCAAGAGCAAGGGAGAGAGGTAGGGAGAAATTTTTAGCCGGTAATACTGTTGACTTAGCCAACATCATCTGACTAATTGATAACTCGCGCTTATCATATGTTCTTATATATTTTTGTACTGTAAAATACATAAAACTAGTTTTATAATTTAAATTATGATAACGAATAAAATTTTTATGTTTAAATAAATATTCGGAGGCTAAATGACGCAGAATGGCACCCGTGGGTCACTGTTAATTATTGGTGGTGCGGAAGATAAACAAGGGGAATGCGAGATTCTGCGGGAATTTGTTCGCTTTTGTGGCGGTACAAAAGCAAGAATTGCGATCGTCACCGCTGCAACTGACTTGCCCATAGAGGTAGGACAAGAATATATTCGCGTATTTGAGCAATTGGGTGTAGAAGATATACGCATTTTTGATACCCGAAGTAGAGAAGAAGCATACTCGATAATAGGATTGCAAAATATTGACAAAGCAACTGGGGTATTCTTCACTGGAGGAAACCAAGCAAAAATTGTCGATACGATTAAAGGTACAGATTTAGATGCGGCGATTCACCGGCGCTTTTGTGAAGGAATGGTAATAGCGGGTACGAGTGCTGGGGCTGCGATCGTGCCTGATGTGATGATTTTTGATGGGGATTCCGAAACAAATCCTCGCATAGACACTGTAAAAATGTCACCTGGAATGGGTTTTTTACCGGGAGTAATTATAGACCAACATTTTTCACAACGGGCCCGCATGGGACGTTTAATTTCAGCTTTAGCGCAGCAAAAACAAGCGGTTTTGGGTTTTGGAATTGACGAAAATACAGCAATGTCAGTTACCAACAACAAAATTCAAGTTATTGGAGAAGGCGCTGTGACAATTATTGATTCCTCAGATATGACTCACAGCAATATTGACAATATTATGCAAGGTGAAGGGTTGGCAATTTGCGGTGTAAAGCTACATATTTTACCAAAGGGATATGAGTTTGATTTGGACAGTCGTCAGCCGATGCAGCCGCTTGAGTTAGAAATTAGGAGTTGAAAGTGACTATTGTTAAGAGCCTTCATCTCTTCCCTATCTCCGAAAGTGAGCCCATCTGAATTAATCCCACCAGCAAATGCCTGTGATAATATGAGAAACTGCTGCGCTTATAAAAGAAACAAAGTTGGGTTATGAGTCTAACACAAGAACGAAAGCAAGAATTAATCTCACAATATCAAGTTCACGAAACCGATACTGGTTCTGCTGAAGTGCAAGTTGCCATGCTCACTGACAGGATTAACCGTCTGAGTAAACATTTGCAAGCCAATAAAAAAGATCATTCTTCCCGACGTGGCTTGTTAAAAATGATTGGTCAACGTAAGCGTCTTTTGTCTTATATTCAAAAAGGAGACCGCGAACGTTATAAAACTTTGATTCGTAGTCTCGGTATTCGTGGATAATTAAAGAGCCGCTGATTATGTCTGCCGAATCTGAACGCAACCGCTTACCTTTTGAACCCAATAAAAAGCGCCAAAAGCCTTCAAAAACTAAGGCTCAAACGCCAATTACCAAGGAAGAAGTATCTAAAGAGGAATCCAATACACCTCCTTTCAGCAAAGAAGAAATGGCTATTCCCCAAGTTGTTAGCCAGCGAATGGTTAGACGAGTAGCTTGGTTGTGCGGAGTACCAACAAGTTTAGGTATTCTAACTTTAGTTGCCAGCTATTTGCTAATCATCTATGCCGATATCAAGCTTCCTCCCATACTTGTATTACTCGTCAATATGGGGTTATTCGGTTTGGGAGTTTTGGGAATCACTTACGGGGTTCTTTCCGCTTCTTGGGATGAACAAAGAGTGGGGAGTTTACTCGGTTTGAGCGAATTTACTACCAATTGGGGGCGAATGGTAGCAGGTTGGCGCGAGACTCGGCAAAAAAAAGTATAAAAAACGATGAATTATGAAGTATGAATGATTTTACCTTCATCCTTCATTTTATCATTTCACGGCACATTGCTAGGTGCTACCTTGCTCTACATTTCCCAGTTGAAAGATGGGAGTTTTGAGCCTCGACTAGTTTCTATAAATTCCTGATATTAGCCGATTTGCTACGCTGTTTAATATAAATCGCGACTGCTAATAGTTAGTTTTAGCCGCTTAAGAAAGATATTCAAAGTTGAAAATTATTGAATTTTTGTCTGTAATTTTTAACTTTTCTTCCTTAAACCTTAATTAGCTATTAGCATTAATTTTAACTAGGACTTATATATCCTTTGCAATAAGTCGAGTATTATAAATTGCAACATGGTTATTGTAATTACTTTAATTATGTTCCTTGTGCGTAAATCTTATTAAAAAAATATTGGGAATTTTAAAATGATAATTGTAATGAAAGTCGGTTCCCCCGAAGCCGAAGTTAAACGTATCAGTGAAGAAATGAGCCAGCGGGGATTAGCACCAGAAAAAATAGTTGGTCAACACAAGGTAGTAATTGGTTTAGTTGGAGAAACAGCGAGTTTAGATCCGCTGCAAATTCAAGAAGTAAGTCCTTGGATTGAAGAAGTATTGCGAGTAGAAAAGCCTTACAAACGTGCTAGCCGTCAGTTTCGTCATGGCCAACCTTCAGGAATTGTAGTTAATACTCCCAATGGTGAAGTTACATTTGGTGAAAATCATCCTTTAGTGGTAATTGCTGGTCCTTGTTCGGTAGAAAATGAAGAAATGATTGTAGAAACAGCCCAACGTGTCAAAGCTGCTGGAGCTAAGTTTCTACGTGGTGGTGCTTACAAACCCCGCACCTCACCTTACGCTTTCCAAGGGCATGGTGAAAGCGCTTTAGAATTGTTAGCGAAAGCCAGGGAAGTCAGCGGATTGGGAATTATTACAGAAGTAATGGATGCTGCCGATTTGGACAAAATCGCCGAAGTTGCAGATGTTGTTCAAGTCGGTGCGAGAAATATGCAGAATTTCTCATTACTCAAGAAAGTGGGAGCACAACCGAAGCCAGTTTTATTGAAGCGGGGAATGGCCGCGACTATTGAAGAATGGTTAATGGCTGCTGAATATGTACTTGCTGCAGGAAATTCTAATGTCATTTTATGCGAACGCGGTATTCGTTCCTTTGACCGCCAACATACTCGTAATACTTTAGATTTATCAACAATACCAGTGTTGCGAAAGTTGACTCACTTACCAATTACGATCGACCCCTCACATGGTACTGGTGTATCAGAATTTGTTCCCTCAATGGCAATGGCAGCGATCGCAGCAGGATGTGATTCCTTAATGATAGAAGTTCACCCCAACCCCAGTAAAGCTTTATCTGACGGGCCTCAATCTCTTACACCAGAAGATTTTGATCGCTTAATGCAAGAATTAGCGGTAATTGGTAAAGCTGTCGGACGTTGGGAAAAAATGGTGGCAGTGGCGTGATTTACAAGGTGATGGGGAGATAGGGAGATGGGGAGACAAGAGGAAATTTAACTACTAAACTTCTTACTCCCAACTCCTAACTCCTAACTCATTACTCCTTATCGTCTTCTTCCTCTACTACCAAAACCACCACGGCTTCTAGAACGAGTTCCACTACCGAAACCACGGCTAGATGGTCTGTTTCTCACAGAGTTAGATTTGCCAGATTGTTTCAGCGTGCTACTGCCAAAACCGGAACCAGTTGCGCGGCTGTTGCCAGTATTTCTACTGGGAGTCGTGCGTCTAGTATTGGAATTTCTAATATTTCCTGTGGTGCGGAAATTAGTACGGTTTCTTACTGCTGCTGGTGGTTCATTGTAACGTTCGCGATATCTATCAACTGCGACGTTGTAACTACTACCATATCCACCAAAACCACTATATGTAGATACTCCCGGCTGATATGCAGGGGGTACGTAATACTGTGGTCTAAATAATAAACTACCGATTGCTTGACCGGCGATCGCACCGGCAAAAGGTGCCCAAAAGCCGTTGTTTCGCTGGACTACAACGGTTCTTTGTTGTCCGGTATCGGGGTCGGTTTTTGTTTCAGTAACATTTTGAACGTATTCTATTTTAAAATCTGGTGTTAAATAAAGTGCGGGCTGTCCGTTTTCTACTTTAAGGTAGCTAGTTTTACCTTCTTTAATTTGCTCCTCTGTAAGACGCGCCATTTGCAATCGATCGGTTTTAAAAGTCGGGGTAGGGCTGTTTAACACAAATAGCGTATATTGCCCATCAGCATCATTGTAACTAGCTTGCTGTACGGGATATTCACCATCGCTGATGCGAGTGTTAGTTGTAGTTCGGCTGACATTTCTAGCTTGGGGGTTACCAGTGGTGCTTTCGTTAGTTCCACCACCACAAGCAACTGTTGTAAAACACAAACTTAAAGCTAAAAAAATCGCTGTAAATTTACGCAAAATTGTCATGACCATATAACTTTTCTTCTATCTTTGAGCTTAACAACTTCTTCCTTAGCATGATAGGTACGGAGAACCGTCTTTTTATTCATGTTATGCTTACAAGGGTTGAATTCACAAACCCCGTGATTTCAAAAAAATCTCGGTACAGTTTTTTCTATTCTCTATTCCCTGTTCCCTAACTGAACAAATAATTATGGCTTCGCCACGCTGCGCGAACATTAATCAAACCGATTACTATAGTTTTTTAACCTAGGAAATAAGTAGAAACCAGATTTCTTTAGAAAATATAAAGCTCGTAGTTGCGCTTTAGCGCTAACTTCCTGTATTTAGCTCTAAAACGCAACTATAACTATGCTTGGTTTTTTACAAAGGTATTAATTCTGTGTAGTACTGTAATAATTGGTCATTAGTCAATTCATCACCTAATTGTGCTGGTGAGAAGTGTACTTGAACTGCTCGTATTTTCTGTTTGTAATGTAAATTAATTAAAGCCTTTAAACCTTCTTTGAGAGCAGCAATATTTGACAAATCATCTTCTAATTGCGGTACTTCCCCAACAAAGGCCACTGTTATCATTACCACTACATTGCGCGTTACAGGAACGGAAAAAGATTCATCGAAGTCAGAATTGTATCCAGGTGCTTCGCTTAAATAACGTTGTGCGGAGTCGGTAAATAATTCTTGAACGTAGTCTCCTGCTTCTCCTTCGTTCCAAAAAACATCGCCTTCATTAGCAGCAGACATCCAATATTCATCGTACTGTAATAAAGTTTCGCAGATTGTGACTAATTCTTCTCCTAAAACCTCCATGTCCCCTTCCGCATCCATCGCTTCTCTGCCGCTACGGTTTAATACTCCCAAAATAGGCGCAACATCCGAACCACTTAGATGTAGTATAATACGACAAACTACGTACCGAGTACGACCCATCATTTTATTAAACATTGTTTTTGCTCCTTCATCAGTTCAAACGTTAAATCAATACTATTATGCGTAATTGATATTGGAAATGGGGCAATGAGCATTGTCTATTGCTATTTTAGGTTTATCTAATAAATCTGTTAATGGGAACGCAATCT
>JBCBQE010000133.1:0-10869 GCA_039820385.1 Cyanobacteria bacterium J06635_10 | reverse complement strand
CTTGATTTTTGACTAAAATAGCTGAACAAATTAAGGGAACTCCCATTAACTTATGAGCATCCCAAGTAAAGGAATCAACTAATTCACTTCCTGCTAATAAGTTAATGGGAGTTCCCTTAATTTGTTCAGCTATTTTAGTCAAAAATCAAGGAATCTTAGCAGCAGCTTGTTCCGGGGGTGGTACAGATTATTTATTCCATGATGATGAAAATGATGGATATAATTTGGGCAAGATGTCGTTACAATGTGGTCGAAAAGTAGATGCATTAAAGTTATGGCTATGTTGGAAACACTATGGTAAAAAAGGTTATGAAAAGCAGGTAGATAGTTTATTTGAACTTGCTAATTATGCCACAGATTATATACGTAATAGTGAAAATTTAGAATTGATCGCTGAACCACAATTTTTGAATATTTGTTTTCGTTATGTCCCAAAAGAGAATCAGCTTGATGAGAGTGCTTTAGAGCAGCTTAATTTAAAAATACGCTCCCAATTAATTAGAACGGGAGAAACATTTGTTAACTATGCTAGTTATCAAAGTAAGATTATCATTCGTTTGATCCTTGCTAATTCTGAACTGCAAAAAGCTGATATAGAAAAGTTTTTTCATAATTTCCTGAATACGGCTAAAATCTGTGAAGCTGCTATAATAGAGTCGAATTGCCTACCCATATTTAAGTCGATTTAGCATATCCCTTATGACTCAGACCAATATCAATATTGGCTACAGATAAAGTGCTTTAAAAGTTCTAAAACACATTTTTTTGAAACATAATACTGTTATCTTCTATTTTGCATGACATTTGAGATTTATCATTTCGATGGTAAAATAGCTTTGCTCATGATGGGAATATCACCATGACATCTGAATTTAAACATATCCTTCGTTGTACTTTATGTGGAAAGGAATATTCACCAGACCCTTATCGCCTACAGTGTGATGTAGAACATAAGCCATCGCTTCTACGTGCTATTTATAGTCGTAAAAAACTTGAAATAAAAGAGAATCTTCCGGGTTTATTTAGATTTATTGATTGGCTACCAGTTGATCGATACTTAGATAATGTAGAAGGGAAACCTATTACCTATCAAAGCAAGAATCTTGGGTACCATCTTGGATTAGATAATCTTTTTATCTGTTTCAATGGTTACTGGCCAGAGCGAGATGGTCGCATTTTTACCTGTTCTTTTAAAGAATTAGAAGCTTTTTCTGTTCTTGCTAGAATACCAAAAAATAATAAAAAAACCCTTGTAGTTGCTTCAGCAGGAAATACTGGTAGAGCTTTTGCTAATATTTGCTCCCAGCATCAAATACCCTTTGTATTGGTGATCCCAGAACAAAGTTTATCCTCGATGTGGTCCCATGTTAGTTTTGAAAGTTGTGTTCGTCTAATCGTTGTTAGTGGGAATAGTGACTACTCGGATGCGATTCGTCTCTCAAAAATCATCAGTAAGTTAGACGGTTTTTTCCCTGAAGGAGGAGCAGCAAACATTGCAAGACGAGATGGAATGGGACTACCAGTTGTGGATGCCGTGTCCACAATTGGGGAAATTCCCGATCGCTACTTCCAAGCAGTGGGTTCTGGTACAGGTGGTATTTCCGCTTGGGAAGCAAATCTGAGGTTTTTAGAAGATGGGCGATTTGGAAGCAAAAAAATGAAGCTTAACCTAGCTCAAAATATACCTTTTACACCGATTACAGACGCTTGGAAAGCCGGTATACGAGAAATTCCTCCTCTGAATGAAATAGAAGCAAAAAAACTCATTAATCAGGCTCACGCTAAAGTACTTACCAACCGAAACCCAGCTTACTCTATTGCGGGGGGAGTTTATGAAGCTTTAGTTGATACTGATGGAGAAATGTATGGTGTGACTAATGAAGAATCGGAAAAAGCAAGGGTTTTATTTGAGAAATTGGAAGGAATAGATATTTGCCCTGCTGCGGGTGTGGCGACTGGTGCCTTAATTCAAGCGGTTGAGTCTGGAAAGGTAGATAAGAAGGAAACTATTTTACTCAATATTACTAGTGGGGGCTATAATCGTATGCGCCAAGACTTTACTTTCAACTACCTCAAACCTGATTTAGTTTTTACACCGCAAGAAATCGAGCCTGATTTAGTCGCACACAAATTAGCACGATCTAAAGTTTAACGACAATTGATTTGAGTGTGGCTATGCGTGAGAGATTTGTGAGGAGCCTTATCTCTTTGAGTAGGCTATACAATTCTTGGCAAGATTCCCGCGCGATCTTTTACCGTAGCGCATCGGTGTCAATCCCGACTACTTGAGTGGCCACTTTAGCCAGATGTTGGCCGTGCTGCCCTGTGCCACAGCCATCGTCGGGCATCATTTTTCCTGGGCGGACAACATCTATTTACTGCTTGGGCTGCGAGCCTCGTTTTAGTGGCTAGCCAAGCCCTCTGGAATGTTCCAGGTGCTGAACTATAAGAAAAGTTCGCCCTTCGGGTATCTCCCGGAGGGAGACGCTCCGTGTACGCGTTGTGACTCGTCAGAGTAACGGCAGACAGCGAGTGGGTGAAACCACGCCATTTGCCTGACTGTCGGTAACCCTAGCCGAGCAATGGCTCCCCAAGTGAGCGCTGCCTCACGATTTGCAAATATGAGTCAGTCTAGCTCACGGTTTTTGGCTTTGGTACAACTTGTAGAACGAAGATGGAGTGACGAATCTTCTCATTGGCTTCAATTCCAACGAAGGAATGTTCTTGTGCCACCTCGGCAAGGCCTTGGGCTACCAGTCGGTGTATCTCGTCGAGGTATTCACTGTGGGCTTGGCGCATCGAGAAGACGACAAATCCTCTATCCTTGGTGATTCGGATAAACTCGGAAAGGGCTGGTGTTGCTCGAATCTGGCTAGTCGAAAGTCCCCCTATACACAGCACCGCATCATATTGCTGGGAGGGCATCGGCAAAGGTTGATTCGCATCTTCTACGTGATAGGCTTCGTAAAGTTCCCGGCGACGCGCCTCGAACAGCATCCCGGTGGAGATATCCATCCCCTCTATATTCGTTAGACCATGGTTCTGCATGAGGTACAAGGCGTTTTTGCCCGTGCCAGCAGCAACATCAAGGATTCGTGGCGAGACCCCATTACTATGCCCACTTAGATGTTGCGCCAGAATGTTGGTCGCCGTGCGTGGAATGTTGTAGCCTGCCCGATCGATGTCATTTTCGTAGCGCATTGCCCAATCTTCGTAGCCAGCGCAATTATCATCTCGCTTGAGGTAGTACTCGATATTTTGCATTGCTTCTTCCACCTGTCCGTTGTCCCCGACGTATCGCTCCGTCCGCAGGCAGGGATCGTAGGCAACCACCCGATGCATTCGGCGTAAGCCTTGGTAGTCTGACATCTCTAGGAACTGCACGCCAAAGTTGTCCCACACAACAACATCACCGGTAGTCCACGAATGAGACAAAATTTGGTCTGGACGGCTGGCCTCTGAGAAGACGCGGTTCATAAGTGCAGTACTTTCCTGGTCGGGCATCCCTAGGAGTCCCACAGTAAAGTTAGAGTTCAGATAGAGGAGTGGAACACCTGTTTCGGGATGCTTAATCACTGCCGGATGAATGGACTGGATTTCCTTGTTCACCTCATCGGGTTGGTTGTGCCGAGGATAATCTCGTTGGAGAGAGTGGATAGCGCTGATACCATGTAGCTGCTCCCTGAGTTCCGGCGACAGATTATGGTACATCTGCTTAGAACTCTGGAAACAAATGTTGCCACCAGTGGGAGGCAGTACCTTCCCACACAGCACGCTGGCACGGGATGGGTTAACTCGCCAACTCATATCGGACTGAAACAGCAAAGAATCACTCGAAATTCCAGTGTCACCCATGGTATCTAGAACCTCTAAAGAGCTAGCAACATCTTTACTTTCGTTGACTGGGTGATAGTTGTCGAACTGACCAAAAAGTGATGCCAACTTTAGTAGACTCGCATCAGTGTTGATGGGTTCAGTTTCAGTTACTGCTCCGTCGGCTGGGATAATCAGCACCCCATTCTCCCAGAGGAGTTGCCGGATGCTCGCGCATTGCTCCGGGGAATCGAGATTGACGTTGGTTAGCTTCACCCCAAAGGGTTGGAGTTGATGGACTACAAGAGTGGATAAGGATTGCATGGCTCGACAAAACTTAATGCTAGCAATAGTACAATAACAGCTGTTGTGCAAGGAATCTTTTTGACTCTATTTACTGTCCTTATTTCTTAGTTCCTTCAATCATCACACCCACAAAGCCCAAATCGTGGGTTTTCATCTCAAATCCTGTAGATTCAAGTAATCCCTCAAAATAGCTGAGAGGATATGAATTTGCATGATGCAATCCTCCTTCTAAAATTACTTGATTGCCATCTATACTTTCTACCTTAAAATTCGTCTTGTCATAATATCGTAAACGCTCATCCATGACGGCTTGATTGCATTTATAAGTGGATATAAAAAGCTTTTTATCTAGGACTTTAGCCACATTTTCAAAAATACATTGATGCAGTTCTTTAGGGATATTTCCAATAGTGTTCCATGCAAGTAGTGCATAAGTAAAATTTTCTTGAACAAGAGTGGGTAAATGTTCTGCTCTTCCGGCTAATACGGTGACATTATTAAAATTAGCAGTGGATTCTTTCGCTAAAGCTACAAGCTGCTCTGAAAAATCAATTCCTGTTATCTTACCCGCAATGGGTGCAAGCTTACGCAGATAACGTCCCTCACCACATCCTATATCCAGAACAGTATCCACATTTTTAAAGGTTCTCAGTATAAATTCTTCTTCTAACTCCATGTATTCCCTAATCCCTTCCGTCTGGTTTTGAGGTTCGAGAAACTTTAATCCCATGCCTTCGTAAAAAACTTTGCTATCTTTCATGTACGCACACCCCATCAACATCTAGATAATGACCATTTTGTGAAGTCCCCACGCCGAGCAACAGATTTATAGCACGCTGTGCCCAGTCTCTCACTCCGAGATCTACAAAACGTTCTGCTCATTTTACCGCATCGTGGGCAGTGCCAGTTCGTAAGACTCCGATACAAAGTGTAACAGTGTCATGGAGAAGCCGGTTTTGCGGCAATTCATCAGAAAAATCTCGGTAAGTGGGAACCTTCTTTTTCGTATTTTTAGGACGAAGCTTGTATGCTTAATTAAATCAGGACTTACGCAATTGTCACACGACCTTGGTTGGTGCCGTACACTCATTGCCTCTTTATTGCGTAAAGAATCAGTCAGTGTACAAGCAACGGCAATAAAGTGATTCGTAAATCTACACCCTTCGGGTATGCGCTTCGCGCACACTATGTCTTCGACACATCTTCGTTAGCGAAGCGTGTCCGATAGGACATTGAACGTGAACAGCTGCTTCGAGTGGGGGAAACCACGCCATTTGCACATCTAGGGGAACTGGTGCAGCAATGGCTCCCCAAGTGAGCGCTGCTTCACCACTTTTTGCCTCCCCTACAATCAAAATGTGCCGGTTGCGTAAGTCCTAATTAAATAACTAAAAATCAATTAATTAAATAAAAATCAATTAATTAAATTTGAACTTTGTCGCGTTTTCCGCAGGTGCGGCGAGTGGGTGTCCGCAGGACATATTTTGAATTTTGAATTCCTCAAAAGAATCGAAAGTGCTTCGATTTGATCGTTTCCCTGAAAAAAAACCATCGCGGCGCATGAGGCGGCTTAACCAACCGCGAGTATAAGAGCAGTCTATGCCGGGATCGCAAAGCGTGTGGTCCCAAGCCCAACCCATAAAATTGAAAAACAATCCTTATTGTAGAATTAGGATTGTTTAAATAAAACTTATTTAATTGTTTTTTTAAGACTTACATCTGAATAATTGCGAAAGTTACAAAAGCTAGTATTGCAGCGATAATGTAAAATACGCCAACCACTTGCAATTCAGACCAACCAGAAAGTTCTAGATGATGATGCAAAGGTGCCATTTTGAACAAGCGCTTACCTTTACCATCAGGTCCTTTTGTAGCTTTGTAGTAACTTACCTGTGCCATTACAGAAAGTGTTTCTACAAAGAATATACCGCTAATCAGAAACAGCGCTACTAAAGAATTGGAAAGCAATCCAACTGCTGCTAAACCTCCTCCCAACGCCAGGGAACCTGTATCTCCCATGAAAACGCGGGCAGGGTTGCGATTGTGCGCTAGAAATCCCAGACAAGCACCGCTAAAAGATGCGCAAAAAACCATTAATCCAAGTGAAGTAGGGGCAACAATCGCACCCAATGCTAGCAGAGCGATCGACGCAGTACCTGCTGCTAAACCATCAACACCGTCAGTCAAATTTGTGGCGTTACTTTCTGCCAGCATTACGAAACAAGATAAAGGCAAAAATAGCAACCATCCTAAAGGCAAATAAAAGCCAAAAGGAAAAGAAATATTCGTAATTGTAGAAGGCTGACTAATAAATAGCCATACACAAAAAGCCACTGCGAAACTAACTTGTAAAGCCAGCTTCATCTTAGGTGAAATACCTTTATTGGATTTACGGCGAAGAATTTGCCAATCGTCAATCCAGCCGACAAATCCATAGCTTAATGTCAAAGCTGATACTGCGACGGTTTCTGCTGCAAAGTTAGATAGCACGCAAGCAATTACAACCGCTACAGGAACAAAAAATATTCCTCCCATTGTAGGGGTACCAGCTTTCTTCAAATGGGCTTGAGGGCCATCCTCGCGAATGACTTGCCCAGCTTTAAGCGCTTGTAGCCAAGGTACAGCCCAAAAGCCCAATGCGGCAGCAATCACAGCCGATAATAACAAGGGTAAAGTTAAAGAATTTCCTTGCCAGGGAGAGCGAGAAGCTACTCCATCTAAAACCAGTGCTGCGACACCGAGTCCTATAGCTAACAAAGAAACCAAACGAATACCACTGAGGTTCAAACCTTGGTTTGGAGATAATTTTGCGTCCACGGAAATTTCCCTTCACTCCACACTAATAAAAACTAATATTCAGCACCATGTTGTGCCAATTTCCGTTCTTAACAAGTTAGTCCGCATCCGGACTTGTGTCATCATCATCATCATCATCGTCATCATCATCAAATTCGTAATCCGGGATGCCTTCTTCCATACCGATCAAGGAATTGATATCTTGTTCTGGCTTTTGCGCTTGCTGTTCTACTGGATCGCGGGATATTAAACGTCCGTTTTCCTGTAACCAGTCCAAGAGCGAAGGTTCTTGTTTTAATGGAATTACAGATGCTCTCCGGCTACGGGGAACTTCATATAAAGGAGAATTCAACATACTAGACAATGATACGAAGAGTAGTGAACTAACTTGACATTAAGAGTCTATCACTTGATACAGAATATTTTAGTTATTCATTCAACTCTTTGGTTGATAAATCCGATAAAAAACTCCTTCTTTAATGTTGTTTGAGGTGATAGCCACATATTCCTTGGAATTTGTATGGGGCTATACATATACACTTCAAGTTATTGTTTTAATTCCCAATCCTAATTGAGGTTATGGCACAAATGAGAAAAACAGCTTTATTAGAAATAATCGCAGGAAAAAAACTTGGTATTAATGCGACTGACTTAGATAAGCAAGCTATCTTATCGGCGATCGCTAATTTGGAAGATTTTAATCCTACTCCTCGCCCTCTGGAAGCTAGCGATTTACTAGATGGTAACTGGCGATTACTATACACCACCAGTTCTGAACTATTAAATCTTAACCGCATACCGTTGGCAAATCTAAATCAAATTTACCAGTGTATTCGCGTAAAAACCAAGAGCGTTTATAACATTGCCGAAATTAATGGTCTACCATTTCTTGAAGGCTTAGTTAGCGTCGCTGCAAAATTTGAACCAGTTTCCCCATCTCGAGTTCAAGTCAAATTTGAACGCTCAATTATCGGTTTACAACGTTTAATAAACTACAAATATCCTGTCAGTTTTATTGAAGAAATTGAATTGGGTAAGAAATTCCTTGCAATTGATTTTCCCATTCAAAGTAACGAACAACAGGGATGGTTAGACATTACTTACTTAGATAACGATTTACGTATTGGTAGAGGAAATCAAGGAAGTGTCTTTGTATTGACTAAATCATGAAATATTTCTTCATGGCTGTTTTCGAGGTAGAAGATATTCCATTAAAGGTACTTTGTCAAGAGGGCGAGGCACCACAAGAAGACCGAAACACCATGCTGTTCGGAGAAATTGGGAATTAACTATCGGATTTTTGAATTGCTAATTCCTAATTTCTGACTACACATGCTTAACTCCAGATTTCGGACAAATAACTTAACAAACCGGCTGGTGGAGACCTTCAAGTTGTACAGTAATGGCAGCAGCCCAAAATAAAAAGGCAATAAATAATTTAAGAGGGAATAAACCTATGGTTCAACGTGGTTCTAAAGTACGCATTCTCCGTCGCGAATCTTACTGGTATCAGGATGTAGGAACCGTGGCTACTGTTGATAAAAGCGGCATTATATACCCAGTAATTGTCCGTTTTAATAAAGTTAATTACTCCGGCATCAACACCAATAACTTTGCAGAAGATGAGTTAATTGAAATTGAAGCCCCCAAAGCCAAGGCAAAAAAGCCAGCAGCTAAAGCTTCTGAGTAAGCCAACCTGAAGAAAAAAGGTACGATCGCATCGACGAATCTATTCACGTTAAGTTGTGCCCGAGCTACCAGAAGTCGAAACAATCCGGCGGGGTTTAAATCAATTAACCCTGAAGCAAAAAATTACGGGAGGCGATGTGTTGCTTCATCGCACTATTGCCTACCCGTTTTCTGCTGAAGAATTTTTGAATGGCATTAAAGAAAGGGAGATAATATTTTGGCATCGTTGCGGTAAGTATCTAATTGCAGAACTTACTTCCCCTTTCTGCGATCCGGAGGAGAGAAGAAAGTCGAAAATGGAAAATTCTTCCCCACGCCACTTGCTACAACCGAGGGCACCTCGGCAACGCAGTGGCTCCTCTGTCCTAGGTGTTCATTTAAGAATGACAGGTCAACTGTTGTGGTTGCATCAAGATGAGCCTTTACACAAGCATACGCGAGTGAGGTTATTCTTTGGTAAAGAATGGGAATTACGTTTTGTAGATCAACGTACCTTTGGCCAAATGTGGTGGGTACCTCCCCAAATGCCAACACAAAGTATTATCACTGGTTTAGCAAAACTTGCAGCAGATCCTTTTTCAGAGGAATTTACCGTAGAGTACCTTGCAGACAAACTCAAAAATCGCCGTCGCGCTATCAAAACTGCGCTACTAGATCAATCTATTGTGGCTGGACTCGGTAATATTTATGCTGATGAAGCTTTGTTTCTGAGCGGGATACGACCGGAAACTTTGTGTGTAAATTTGCAATTAGAACAAATAGAGCGACTGCATTCGAGCATTATTCAAGTCTTAGAAGCTAGCATTGAAGCTGGAGGTACAACTTTCAGTAATTTCCTCAATGTCAAAGGCGTGAATGGAAACTATGCTCATGTTGCCTGGGTTTATAACCGCGCTGGAAAACCTTGTCGAGTTTGCAGCCATCCAATTGAGCGGATTAAATTAGCTGGAAGATCCAGTCATTTTTGCCCGCAGTGTCAGCAGATGAAGAGCTCGCCGGGTTAGGAGTTGTAGAGACGTAGCAGTGCTACGTCTGTTATTGATCTCGCGGAGTTGGGAGTGGGGGTTATGAATTTATTTATTTATGAGAACTATTGATATTTAAGCTTTAACCTTTAATTAAAGAGAGCTACAATCCGGAATACAAATAATCGACTTTATTAGAGAGGAAAATCTATGGCTGTAAAAAAAGGAACAATGGTTCGCGCTATTCGCGAAAAATTGGAAAACAGCTTGGAAGCACAAGCAAGTGATTCTCGTTTCCCTTCTTATATATTTGAAAGTGAAGGAGAAATTTTAGATCTCAAAGGTGATTATGCTCTGGTGAAGTTTGGTAAAGTACCTACACCTAATATTTGGTTACGTATGGATCAGTTAGAAGAGTTTAAATAACTTTCATTCCGGAGCGGGTGATTCTACCATGGAGTTATTTGTGTCTGCTTTGCTTGTCGAAACAGTTTGGGGAGGAGTGAGAAACTCTGTGTTTTGAATGTTGAGATAGAACGTGATAGTATGTTGCCTTCTAAATAGGTTATCACCTCGCTAGGGATAAGCCTCGCGGGCATCTTGAATAAATGAAAGTCATAACGGACAATAGCTTAAACCGTCTTCCGTCAACCGATAATCAGGTGCGTGAATAAATTCAGGTTAAGGAGCTATTTGAAACAAAAAAGTTTCCATATAGTCAATCAAAAGTAGTCCCCAATGCTTTTTTTGAGTTGATACAGGAAGTGCAATTATCCCACCGATAATTAATCGTCAAGGGTTCCCATGAGGATTAATTTTTAGTTGATGTAATATGGCAGTTTTCAGTTGAGTACAATGCAGTTGAAAACCCTCTGTCTCCAGTTCCCTCCTTGGTGTAAGAGACTTTGAACTTAAAGAAAGATCGGAGTTTTTTACTTGCGCGTTGAGTGAAACAGCTTATATTCGACTAGAAAATTTAAAACTATAACCTCGGTGGATTTAAATATATAGAAAAAGGCGAGACTTAATGATTAAGTTTCGCTTTTTTTGTAGACAAAAATACTGTTTAAACAAAATTTAAATAAAATATCTGAGAAAATTACCTGATGTTTTTTATAATACCCTGAAAACACTTAGTACTAGATTATTCTAGATAGTGAAGTAAAATTATTAACCCTCAATGGCACTAAGAAAAACTCGTTTGCAGAGTAAGAAAACTCAGTCTAAAAGTTCTACTACTAAAGCTAAAGCTCAAAATACTGCTGCAAAGTCAAAAATAAAAAGTAGCGCAAAAAAAGAA
>JBCBQE010000132.1:0-10870 GCA_039820385.1 Cyanobacteria bacterium J06635_10 | reverse complement strand
CTTAGAAGAAGCAGGAATATGTGTTACTTTTGAAGAATCTCCCAGCGATATTATCAAAAATGCCCATATATTTGGTTGGGATTTACAGCAGTTAATCGAAGATGGTCAATTATTTATTCTCGATGCTTCCCCCGATCCCGAAGGGCAAGAAGTCATTGGTAATTTTGACTTATCGGGATTGATAGAGCGCCTGCAATACGCAATTCAAAAATATAAAGCCAAACGGATTTCTATTGACTCAGTAACAGCAATATTTCAACAGTACGAAGCAGTAGGATTGGTGCGACGAGAAATTTTTCGCTTAGTTGCGCGCTTAAAAAATTTAAGCGTTACCACCATAATGACAACCGAACGACGAGAAGAATATGGCCCAGTAGCAACATTCGGCGTAGAGGAATTTGTCTCGGATAATGTGATAATTTTTCGCAACGTTTTAGAGGGAGAGCGTCGCAGGCGCACCATTGAAATTCTTAAATTACGCGGTACGACTCATATGAAAGGGGAATATCCTTTTACCATTACTAACGAAGGGATAAATATCTTCCCATTGGGTGCGATGCGCTTGACTCAGCGTTCGTCAAATGTCCGAATATGTTCGGGAGTTAAATCTATAGATCAAATGTGCGGGGGTGGATTTTTCAAAGACTCGATTATTTTGGCTACGGGGGCTACCGGTACGGGTAAAACGCTGTTAGTTAGTAAATTTTTACAGGAAGGTTGCCGTATAGGCGAACGCTCTATATTATTTGCCTATGAAGAATCACGCGCCCAACTTTCCCGTAACGCCACTTCCTGGGGAATTGACTTCGAGGAATTAGAGCGCCAAGGATTGCTCAAAATTATTTGTGCTTATCCCGAATCAACTGGTTTAGAAGATCACCTACAAATAATTAAGTCAGAAATTTCTGAATTTAAACCTTCTCGTATTGCCATAGATTCTCTTAGCGCTTTAGCAAGAGGTGTTTCTAATAATGCATTTCGGCAATTTGTTATTGGTGTAACGGGTTACGCCAAGCAAGAAGAAATCACCGGTTTTTTTACTAATACTACAACCCATTTTTTGGGTTCAAATTCGATTACCGATTCTCATATTTCCACCATCACCGACACGATTATTCTATTGCAGTATGTCGAAATTCGTGGAGAAATGTCGCGAGCAATCAACGTATTTAAAATGCGCGGTTCTTGGCACGATAAGGGTATTCGCGAATACAACATCACTCGTGAAGGACCTCAAATTAAAAATTCATTCCAAGATTACGAAAGAATCATCAGTGGTGTGCCGAGCCGCGTTACTATCGATGAAAAGGCAGAACTTTCTCGTATTGTTAGAGGTTTTGAAGATAACCAAACACCTGAATCATAACAGTTGAGTTGACATCTTCAAATTTCTTTAGTGATATAGTCTGTGGTGAGAAAACAGTTTCTGCCGCTTGGTTGTAGTGTGAGGAAATGCGGTGAAAGCACAGCAAATATTAAATAGTTTACTGCCCGGTGTGACAGTAGCAGTCTTAACCACTCAGCCTACTTGGGCTGGCACGTTGATTGTGGATAACTCGCATTCGAGTCTTTACAATAGTGTCTTTGCTACCAGTATGAGTATTGAAGATGCTTTAAACGATACTTTTAGCTTGGCACAGGCTACGGTTGACAATAAGCCTGCTATGCAGTTTGCGCCTGCAGGGTTTGACTTGGGCAATTTAGAACCAGCTAAAAGTAGCACTTCCGGGGTGATGGTGACTGGTAAAACTGGAGTACTAATTAAACCATTAAACCCAAATCATCAAAACACTAAGACAGTTGGTTCGAGATCCCATCGGAAAAACGATTCGTCTCCAACCGCAGCAGCAATTAAGAAAAATCCCGACGAAAAAATATTCCAAAAATTACAGCAAATTGCTGGCCAATCGGCGGCAGCGGAACTATTAGGGGAAAACAGCTGTCTGATACCGGAGGATAGCAAAAAAAGAGGACAAAATAATTCAAAACCAGAAACTCTTTTATCAGCTTCGGCTTCTTCAAGTTGCCGAGAAATTAATTTTATTTCTAATAATAATTTAACTCAGCCAGTTTCTCTCCCGACTGTAGCGCCAACAAGACTTTCTCAAAGAGGTGCGGCTTCAACTCCTAGCAGTCTCGATCCCAGCGCCAATCCCCTGCAATACCCCACCAAACCAGAAGAAGTAAGAGTTGACCAAACTCAATCAATTACTTTAGAGCAGGCGTTAGAACTAGCAAGACGTAATAACCAAGAGCTACAGGTAAGTTTATTGCAGCTAGAAGTCGCAAAAGCCGCAGTCAAACAACAACAAGCTGCTTTATTGCCTAGCTTGGATTTAAGCACTCAAATTACTCGGCAGCAGACTGCGGGAGGCCAACTTGGCAACGAACTTGCGACTAATGCTGGCCAAATAGCAAACCCGGACAATGATGCACCCACTACTCTTTTTAACGGTGGGCTGCAACTGAATTACAGTTTGTTTACCTCTGGAGCGCGACTCGCTGCCATTCGACAAGCTGAAGAACAGCTACGCTCTCAAGAATTAGATGTTGAGCGTTTATCTGAAGAAATTCGCCTTAACGTAGCCACTGAGTATTACAACTTACAACAAGCAGACGAACAAGTGCGGATTTCTCGGTCTGCTGTAGAGAACGCTGAAGTAAGTTTACGTGATGCGCAAGCATTGGAAGAAGCTGGTGTCCGACCGAAATTTGATACCCTACAAGCTCAAGTGAACTTAGCAAACGCTCAGCAAGAGTTAACTAATGCTCGCTCCAGTCAGCGAATTGCTCGTCGTCAGCTCGTTACACGGTTAAATTTGGCACAATCAGCAACTGTTACAGCAGCAGATCCGGTAAAATTGGCTGGTTTGTGGAGAACAACACTGGAAAATAGTATCGTCTTAGCTTATCAAAACCGTCCCGAGCTCCAACAGCAGTTAGCAGTGCGCAATATTAACGAACAACAGCGACGGCAGGCACTTTCTGCACTTGGTCCGCAAGTTAGTGTTGTTGCTAACTATAACCTGCTTGATGATTTTAACGATAGCGTCGGAGTAACTGATGGTTACAGCATTGCATTGACAGCTAACCTCAATTTATTCGATGGCGGTGCATCTAGAGCTCAAGCAGCACAAGCAAAAGCCAATATTGAGGTAGCCGAAACTCAGTTTTCTCAGCAGCGCAATAACATCCGCTTACAAGTAGAGCAAGCTTATTCGAGCTTGCAATCCAACTTGGAGAACGTACAAACCTCCGAAGCAGCTTTAGGCCAAGCTAACGAATCTGTGAGATTAGCCCGTTTGCGCTTTCAAGCTGGTGTAGGAACTCAACTCGAAGTCATTAATGCCGAAAATGCTCTTACTAGAGCCGAAGGTAATCGAATTAACGCAATCTTAGATTACAATCGCGCTTTGGCTAGTTTGCAAAGAGCCGTTACTTCCCGTGGATTCCGTAATCGTTAATTATTAGTTATTAGTCATTAGTTATTAGTTATTAACATTAAACTATGAGCTTTTGACTAATTTCATTTATTGAGAGTTACAAGAGTTTTATTCACAATTTTTTAGCTTGCAGCTTGCAATATTGGACATGTCCAAATTATATAGATATTTTCTAAATTAAATCTGGAAAGCTTAGTAAAAATTGAACAATTATTTCTGTGATGGAAAACTTAAATACTTCTCCATTAGCTATTGATATAATCTAGAATTGTATAACTTTTGGCACCGGAAATACTGTAACATTATTTAATAATACAATATTCTTATGACTATAGTTACACCACAAGAAATTGCACAGTTTCGCTCCACATTTGCAAATTATCCCCAAGGCATGCAAGCACTGGATTTAATTGAAGATTGTGAAGGAGACTTGGAAGATGCAGCAATGACACTGGCTATTAAAGCCGGACAACAGCCAGAAATTGGTAATTCCGAATGGTTGGATAGTTTGGCGAAAAAATGGCGTGCAGTCATTTGTCAGCAAGAATTGCGTAGTGATTTGCAATCCGGTTCTGTTGACAAACTGATGGAAAAAATCCAAAAAATGCCCACATTCCCCACTGTATTAGTAACTCCAGTTTTACTTTATGTTTTCAAGCAGGGTATCGCGGATTTTTGCGAACCTTTAGATTCTGTTACAGAATGATGTAAATTGGGCATAAAAAAATAGAATTGATGCCAACAGGACTGGTACGCTGTTATTGATAGCGAAAATATTTTTCTTCTCAAGGTTTTATATCGATGGACTATCTCGTTGCAATATTCCCTGACAGGATAACAGCAGAAGAAGCTTATACCGCCTTAGAAAAAAAGAATATTAAAAGTACCATACTTGGTAAAGGTTATAAATCTGCTGATGAATTTGGTTTAATAGATCCTAAAGAACAAGCTAAAAAGCAAGCGAAGTTTATGTCTTATTGGCTAGTACCGTTTGGTTTTTTCGCTGGCTTTGGTTTCAGTTTAGTTACCGGCTTAGATACCTTTGCTTGGGCCGGCGAAATCGGCAATCATGTTATCGGAGGATTATTAGGTGCTGGTAGTGGCGCTATGGGTAGCATCTTTGTTGGTGGAGGAGTCGGTTTATTTGTTGGTGGCGGTGATGCTTTACCCTATCGCAATCGCTTAGATGCTGGTAAATATATAGTTGTAGTTGAAGGCGAGCAAAGTCTCAAACGCGACACAACCCGGATTTTGCGTCAGTTAGAACCCGAGAATTTACAAGGTTACGCTGCTCAATGAACAATTATCAATGATCAACGATCAATTATCAATTCACAACTTCTAACTAGCACATTTTCAAACCCTTATATAATAGAGGTTTCAGCCTAAGCCAAAAAATGTGCTAGTTTTATTCGGGGTTTAATACTTTTGACTTCCCCCTCACGAGTATCAATGAACAATGATCAATTAACAACTCACAAATAACAAATAACAATTGGGAGCATCCCAATTTTGCAAAAATAAAGTTGGTAGTAGTGCGAGCATCTTGCTCGCTATCAAATACTAGGGAGCGAGACGCTCCCACTACAAAAAATAAATTTATACATTTGGGATGCTCCCTAACAATTATCAATGATCAATTAACAACTCACAAACAACAAATAACAATTATCAATGATCAATTAACAACTCACAAACAACAAATAACAATTATCAATGATCAATTAACAACTCACAAACAACAAATAACAATTATCAATTAACTACTCACAACTAACTCGATAAAATGCTGCCACGAGAAGAACTTTTAAAAAATGTCGAAAACCGAGATGCTCTAGCCCGTGTAATTGATTGTGGCGAACAAGCAATTAAAACCTGGGAAATTGTTTTCACTGACTTTCTTTCACCTCCGGAATTGGCAGAAATTCAGCAAGGTTTTAGTCGGTTAACCGAGGTGCAATTGTTAGCGTGGGGAGGATATCCGCAAGCCGAGCGTAAGAGAATTGCGATCGCACGCAGCGAACTCATGCTGGATGAATCGCAAGTTGAGCTTACTGCTTTGAATATTGCTGGTAATTTCCTTTTTGATACTGCTACACACCGCGATTTTCTCGGCGCAATGTTGGGAACGGGAATCGTGCGCGAAAAAACCGGCGATATTATTGTACTTGGCGAACGTGGAGCGCAGGTAGTTGTCGTACCAGAATTAGCTGATTTTCTGGAAGCAAATTTAACTCAGGTACGTTCGGTTCCTGTCAAGACTCAAAGGATAGAATTTAGCGAATTAAAAATAAGAGAGCCGAAGAAAAAAGAATTAACCACCGTAGAAGCGTCGTTACGATTAGATGCGATCGCCTCTGCTGGTTTTGGCATGTCTCGCAGTAAGATGGTGGATCTTATTAATGCTGGTGATGTGCGCGTTAATTGGAAAGATATTAAGCAAGCCTCTCATCAAATAAAAACTGGCGATTTAATTGCTATTCGCGGTAAAGGGCGTTTGGAAGTTGGAGAAATTGCGATTACTAAAAAAGAACGCTATCGGATGCAGTTAACCAAATTTGTTTAAACAATTAGTTATTTGATAGTTGTTAGTTGATAGTTGGTAGTTGGTAGTTGTTAGTTGATAGTTGGTAGTTGATAGTTGGTAGTTGTTAGTTGTTAGTTGATAGTTGTTATTAGTTTTAGGACTTACGCAACTGGCACATTTTTCTCGTAGGGTGCTCGTACACTCACTAATTTTTAACGTATTAATAAGGCAATGAGTGTACGGCACCAACCAGGATCTTGTCAGGATCTTGTGACGCTTGCGTAAATCCTGTTTTATTTCTCCCCATCTCCCCTTGTCTCCTTGTCTCCTTCTCTCTACCTTCCCTTATCCCAAAGGCAAAATTTAAAATATATCAGCGGGATCTGTAGATTTGACTTTACGAGTAGCTACAGCACCGGAAATCATACACATAATAATGGTCATTACTTGTACTTGAATTGTTCCGCCTAAAGTCATGTAAATAAATTTTAGAATTTAAGATTTAAAAGTTAGGAGTTAGTAGTTAGGAGTTAGGAGTTCGGAATTATTACCTTTGAGCTTTGATCTTAAAAAAATGATAAAATATGCTTGTTTAAAAGAGAAAATTAACAAACAACAACCATCAACCAACAACTAACAACCAACAACTAACAACTAACAACCAACAACTAACAACCAACAACCAATTTTATATTTCCACTACCGCTTGTACTTGTAAATTGGTGAATCTCGCTGCTTTTTCGCTCGATTCATCGTTTAATCGCACGTGGATCTCTACTACTTGGGAATCTATATTTGTAGAGGGATCGCTGTTAGCTACATTTTGTCGCTCCACTTGCAAGCCAATTTGATCTACAATGCCGTTCAATTTACCCGGTATGGCATCAGTTAATAAGTCTACTTCTTGTCCCAAACGTATCTTATTAACATCGCTTTGAAAAACTTCTACTATTGCGTACATGCTGCTAGTTTGCCCAATTTCAGCTATTCCTTCATTTGAGATTTTTTCCCCAGGGCGAGTATGAATGTCAAATATTTGACCATTTTGAGGGGAACGTACATAAGCTTGTTTTAATTCTGCTTCTGCTCGATTCATCGCTGCTATAGCACGGTTGACTTCTGCTTGAGCAACTAATACATCTAATGGACGAATTTGTGCAATACTTTCTAAAGTTGCTTTACTTTGATTTATTTGTTTTTGTAAAGATAATTGAGTACGCTCTAAGTTCGCTTTTGTTTCTGCTAATTGCTGCTGTCGCGATGATTGAATACGCTCTAAATTCGCTTTTGCTTCTGCCAATTGCTGTTGTTTAGAAGCTTTGATTCGTTGCAGGTTTGCCCTAGCTTCCGCTAATTCCTCTTTTACTGTTTGTAAAACTAAACGCTTGCTATCTTTTAAAGACATGGAAATAGCTGCTGTTTTATAAAAGCTTTGATAACGTTGGTATTCTAACCGAGCATTTTCTAACTGTGCCTCTTTTCGAGCAATATTTGCTCTTTGTGCTTCTATTTCTCTTAGTCTTTCAGCTTGTAACCGATTAATCGCTGCTTGCTGTGCTTTAATTTCTGTATTTTTTTCTAATTCTAATCGATTAATCGTTGCTTGTTGTGCTTTATTTGCTGTATTTTGTTCTACTTCTAATCGATTAATCGCTGTTTGTTGTGCCTCGATGTCTCCTTGTTTCGCGACAGCTTTCGCTATTTTCAGGTTTGCTTGAGCAACTTTTACGACTTCTTTTGCTTCTTTAAAAGCAGCCATAAGTCTATCTCGGCAGTCCAAAATCGCCACTATTTGATCTGTTTTGACTTTATCGCCTTCTCTTACCAGTAATTTTTCAACTCTACTTCCTTCCCCTATCGCTGGCGCAGATAGCTGAATCACTTCTCCTAATGGAGACAGTCTTCCTAGGGCTGTCACGGTTTTTATCTGTGGAATTGCCGGAGATGGAGAAACTGATTTTTTTATCTCTCCATTCTTAAACCTTTGCAGGGTGTAAATACTAGCTCCACCCATAGCAAAAGCTGCCACCGTCACCATTAAGCCTGGTGCACGAGAAAGTTCTGGAGACGATGATTTTTTTAGCAAATGCTTATCTAACATGGCATCCCAAGAAATACTGATTTTTCATTATTTATTATTTATAATACAATTAGACTAAACCGATTAGTTTAGTTTTGCTCCTTGTAGGTTTCAAGAATTCATGGAGGGGTACGTATCAACGTACCCCATTTTTTCGGCATACTCAATAGGGTTCGATCGAGAAAATTAGTGTTGCGTAAGGTATACGTAAGCTCCTGATGCTGCGGGAGTTGTAACGTCTCGGAGCGGGGTAAAGGGCTCCCATGAGAATTGTTGTAGGAGAAAAAAATTCTCATGGGTAGCCGTAACGGTTATCTAAGAAATCAATTATAATTCCGCATGTATCTCCCGTATTTAAAAGCGAGAGGCTTTCATTTTCCCGTGATACTTCTGGTAAGAAAAAATAGGTACAAATGGGACTTTTAAAAATTAGTAAAACTCACACCGAAAACTTGAATGATAAAGTAGAGCAAATTCTCCAAGGGGCAATGCAGGAGTTTTTGGTGCATGGCTATGCTGGTACTAGTATGGATAGGGTGGCAGCGTCGGGAGGTGTTTCAAAAGCCACTGTCTACAGCTACTTTCAAGATAAAGAAGGACTTTTTAAAGCACTAGTAGAAAGATTAGCAAAAGAGCGGTTTAAGTCAGTTTTTGGAAGTCAAAAATTAGAAGGAGAACCCAAAAAAGTATTACATGAGTTAGCTGTGAAAGCATTGAATGAAATGCTGTATGATGATGAGTATATGGCGTTTATGCGAGTATTGATTGGAGAATCTGGTCGTTTTCCTGAAATAGCTCAATTTTGCGTCGCAATTTTGATCAAGCCCACTGTAGATACTCTTCACGATTACTTAGCATCTCATCGAGAACTTAATATATCCGATCCAGAAGCTACAGCAAGAATTCTCGTTGGTTCGTTAGTTCATTTTGTAATGACTCAAAAAATGATGCATGGTTCTGATATTTTACCAATGGAAAGTCATCGTTTAACTGATACTTTAATAGATTTATTACTTGTGTCTTCAAAGAAGAATAATTCTTGAGAAATGGGGGAGAGTTGGGAGTTGGGAGTTGCTAGTTGGGAGTTGTTAGTTGCTAGTTGTTAGTTGGGAGTTGCTAGTTGGGAGTTGGGAGTTATTAAATATTAGTTGTTAAATTTTGATCTTTAAACTGATTTGTTCTATTTCTGCTTCTAAATTATTTCTTGCTGTTTTCTGCTATCGAAAACTGACATAACACGGTACAAACCGTATTAATGTTCCGTTCCTGCTTCCTTCTCTTCCACTGTGGGAGGGGAGTTTCATAGGGTGTCGGCACTTCCTATTCCACAGGCTCTAACCGAATGCATAGCGGCGACACGTTCTAAATTAACGCTGGCGTTTAAATCGCGGTTAAGTACAATACCACAAGCTTGACAATTAAAAACCCGTTCTTTTAAGGGCATTTCCTGGATATGCCCGCAATTAGAACAAGTCTTAGATGATGGATAAAACCTGTCAGCAAAGATCAAGGTACAGCCGTACCACTTTGCTTTATATTCAGCTTGGCGACGTATTTCATAAAAACTAGTATCGGCAACAGCACCCGCTAATTTATGGTTTTTCATCATCCCAGAAACATTCAAATCTTCTAACCCAACGACTGCGTGGTTTTTGCAAAGCCAAGAGGTAAGTTTATGAATTGCATCAGAACGGATGTTAGCGATATCCGAATGAACTGTATTCTTACTTTACTTTAGTTTTATTCCTATTAACTGAACCGATTTGTCTTCTAAATAATTCTCGTTGCAGTCTTGCCAGTTTTTTCTGGGCTTTTTTGTAAGCTCTAGGATTCTCAAACACAGTTCCATCTGAACAAGTGGCTAAAACTTTAATCCCAACATCAACACCCAGATAAACTCTAGACTTTTTAGTTGGTTCAGCCCTAAGTTCATAAGCTACTGAAATATACCAACTTTCAGCAACTCTACTTATGGTGACTCGCTTTGTCTTAATTTCAGGTAATGGCTCATAAGTGCTAACCCATCCAATAAAGGGGAGCTTTAATCTCCTTCCACTAAACTCCATAATTTTACCGCAATTATCAACAGTAAAGCTATCATTTCTCCCTTTCTTCTTGAATTTAGGATGTTGAGCTACTCCTTTAAAAAAACGACTAAAAGCTTCTCCCAAGTCCATAAAAGCAAACTGATAAACTCTTGAAGACAAGGTCTTCATCCACGGATAAAGAGGTTTAACATGATTGGTGTAAAACTTTTTGAGCTTATTTGCAGATGGTTTTAGCCCAGCGAGGTAAGCTTGATTCCATAGATTTAAAGCCCAATTCCATACCCATCTAGCATACCCCGCGTGTTGAGCCATCACGGCATTTTGTTTATTATTCAGTTTTAACTTTGTTTTGAAGCCTCGTTGCATACTTCGGGACCCATATGGAAAAATGCAATCGTATTTTCTCAATCCACGTTAATGCTACTTAATCACCTCAAACATCGCTTCTAAAATATTTACACTACCGTGTTGTACTACAAACTGTCAACTAAATTAAAACTCTCCAATTAATCTTGCGAATTCCTCTTCTGAAGGTGTTGGTTTACTTTCTGCATCGCGATCGTTTTTTACTTTTTCTGGAGGAGTTACAAAAGCAAAACCTTGCAATTTTCCTTCTGTAAAAGCACCCATAAACAAGCTACCACCTACAGATGCTTCATTCCACATAAATTTTATTAGGTGTTCGATCGATTGTTTATATGCATCGCGAAACAAAAATTGCATGAGTGGATAGTTTTCAAAGGCGCTGGAAAATATTTCGATAATCTTCTCT
>JBCBQE010000131.1:0-10930 GCA_039820385.1 Cyanobacteria bacterium J06635_10 | reverse complement strand
AATGATTTTAATTTTTGAGTAATATCATTTCTGATATTGGCAATTTTTCTATGGAGTCGAGCTATTTTTAATTGAGTCTTTATCCAATTCTTAGAACCAATTATTTTATTGCGATTTAACCACTGCAATCGTGATAATTTTGCCTTAAAAGTACGATATGACTTAGCACCTTCTATAACTTCTCCCGTTGATAAAGTAGCCAGAGACTTAATTCCTAAGTCAACACCTACAACTGTTGTATTACCCAATTCTTGTATTTGGGTATCAATCTTAAAACTAATAAACCATCTATCAGCTTGACGGGATATAGTTACTGATTTTATTTTTTCTATTTGGGGTAATCTTTCATAGGTTTTGAGTTTACCTATTCTCGGAACTTGAATTGTAAAATTATCCTTTATCTTACAAGTTCCCTCCAAAGTAAATGAATCATTTTTACCTTTCTTTTTAAATCTTGGTTGACCACTAATCTTTTTAAAGCATCGTTTCCAAGCTGTAGATAAATCTCTTAATGCTGATTGCGGTGCGGACTTAGAACACTCATAGTACCAATAATTTTCGGGTTTGACCAAAGCTACAAGGTATTTATGCAAATCAATCGCACTTGGAAATTTTATTTTAGAATCGGGATTAATTTTATTGTTTTCTAATATTGCACGGGTTAATGCTAATCCCCAATTCCAAGCATGTCTAGAAACTCCACAATGCTTGAGTAAAACAGTTCTTTGTAAATTGTTTAATTTTAATTCTGTTTTGAATCCGAGTAACATTGTATAAAATTTATTAAAATAAGCAAGTTAGCGGTCTTTCCTTCGTCAGTTTAAATAATTTGTCTTTATATATTACAAACACTTTTTATCACTTCCGTCATTGTTTATTTATATGTTAAGTTAAAAAATATCACAATCGTGACTATTTATTAGTTGTATCAATCATAAAATTATTAATTCTTAAAGATTTAATTGGGAAGTGATAATCGCAAGGTAATAGTTTTTCCTGACTGATGCCGTAGGCCTGTACGTTAGATGAAAATTACAATCTAGAAATTGTATTTAGTGCTATTTAATACATTGCTTAGGATATTTTAGAACACCATATCTGGACAAAATGGGTATATATTTCCAGATATGGGTAGAAATTAAATAACAGTTACTAGCCCTCAAAATTGTAGACCCCTTTGAGGAACCTTCACCGCTAGGTGTGGCTGAGCCGCAGCAAAGCTGAACGGCACAACCCAGCATAACTATGCCATAAAGGCACACTATCTCCCGGAGGGAGACGCGCTCGCTGCACGCCGTTCACGAAGTGAGTCGTTAGACTAAGGCGTGAACGCTAACGTGAACGTTCAACCCAACCTACCTTATAAGAAATCATAAAGCCGGTTCGGGAGTAGTCTGTGGAGACGGGCTTTGTGAATGTAGCTACACCCTTCGAGGGTATCGGGAATGCGTTGGGGTTTAAATCCCCATTGCAATTCCAGGCAACTTCTAACTTCCTTCGCTTTTAAAATTGGGATGCTGCTTCTGGTTGAATCGAAATCGTGCAATAATGGTGGATTATTTGCTTTACTTTCCTTATTTTATATCTTGCTCCTAACCGTATAAACCACAAAAAGTTATAAATGTATGCGATAAAGCTACATTATTTGACTTGATTTTTATCAACAAATTAAGGTTTCAAGCTAAATACTGAGTGATCAAAATACATCAAATCTGAGTGCAATATGGGAGCGCCCCAGAAGGGAAGTATCAAGCTATTAAGTACTACATTTTCCTTCTCACAAATTAAAATAGCACATTTAGAGGATTTTGGTTGAAAGCTTTACTATATAAGGGTTTGAAAATGTGTTAGTGAGGGTTATTCAGTTATCTATTGACCTAGCTGTCAAATGTTGAACGTGACACAAAATCATAGTATAAATAGTCGAGAGTAACCTATGTAAAAATTTCGTCAGGAGATTGTTAATAGCAAGAACGACTTATTCTTTAAACTTGGGAGCATCAGCAGAACATAAAATAATACATAAAGGAAATTGGCATAAAATCACATAAAAACCGATTTTAAGCGAAAAAGATATTTAAAATTTTACTTTTTTCAAGGAATAATACGTAATTACTCTGTAGCTATCATATAACCCTTTAGACCACCAATGGGCAAAAATTTATCAACAATTAATAAATTATTTATCTATATTTTTTTCATATCATTGTTTTATGGATATAACTGATATTTGTACTGAGCTTTATTAGAATAAACAAAGTTATTTATGACATTTCATTTTGGTGAAATCATTCTTTTTTTGAACTGTGTTTTTTAGTCAAATCAAGCTTTTTGATTTTTTCACAGATAAAACAGCTATATTTATCTAGTCTTTACAATTTCCAGTAAAAATACGGTTAGATTATATACGGATAAAAATAAAAATCAATTTTATCAATTCTCTCATCAGAGAATTATTCCATCATTTACCTAAAAAACGAAAAAATTAGAGGTCGTTTTTATGAAAGCAGTAATTTTGGCTGGAGGTCTTGGTACCCGTCTCTCAGAAGAAACTAGCGTCAGACCAAAGCCAATGGTAGAAATTGGTGGTAAGCCAATTCTTTGGCATATCATGAAAATTTATTCTGCTCACGGTATTAATGAGTTTATTATCTGCTGTGGTTATAAAGGATACGTGATTAAGGAGTATTTTGCTAACTACTTCTTACATATGTCGGATGTGACTTTTGATATGCGGTTTAATCAGATGAACGTACATTCTGGTTATGCTGAACCTTGGCGCGTCACCTTGGTTGATACGGGAGATAATACCTTGACAGGTGGACGTTTAAAGCGAGTAAAAGAGCACGTCGGTAACGAAACTTTTTGTTTTACTTATGGTGATGGAGTTAGTAATGTTAATGTCACCAAACTGATCGAATTCCATAAACAACAACAGTCTTTAGCAACCTTAAGCGCGGTACAGCCTCCAGGACGTTTTGGTGCAATTGTTCTAGGACAAGAGCAAACAAAGATTACCAGTTTCCGAGAAAAACCAGAAGGAGACAACGCTTGGATTAATGGTGGTTTTTTTGTACTAGAACCTCAAGTTATTGATTTTGTTGAAGGCGATTCCACAGTGTGGGAAAAAGAGCCATTAGAAAAGCTGGCTGATATGGAACAGCTATCTGCTTATAAACATGATGGTTTTTGGCAACCAATGGATACTTTACGAGATAAAAATTATCTAGAAAACCTTTGGAAGAGTAACGAAGCTCCTTGGAAGGTTTGGTAGATGAATACAAGTTATGAGTTATAAGATATAAATGATTCATTTTATACTTTTAGCTCTTAACTCTTAACTTTTGAATCCAAGTTATTGTAAATTGATTACTTTAGTTACAGGGGCATAACAAATGTATGATTTTGCGATTATAGGTGGGGGTATAGTCGGTCTTTCTACCAGTATGGCTCTAGGGGAACGCTATCCGAAAGCAAAAATACTAGTCTTAGAAAAAGAAAGCCAAGTAGCACTTCACCAAACTGGTAATAATAGCGGTGTTATTCACTCGGGTATTTACTATAAGCCTGGTAGCTTCAAAGCTAGGTTTTCCCGTGATGGCTGCCGTTCGATGGTACAATTTTGCCAAGAACACGGCATTGACCATGAAGTCTGCGGTAAAGTTATTGTTGCAACTTCTGCTGAAGAACTTCCTCGTTTAGAAAATCTCTACAAGCGAGGTTTGGAAAATGGTTTAGAAGTAAAAAGAATTACCAGCGAGGAAGTTAAAGAAATTGAACCCCACGTAAGTAGCGTTGCTGGAATTTGGGTAAAATCAACTGGTATTGTAAATTATAAGCAAGTTTGTCAAAAATACGCTGAAATTATTCTAAAACTTGGCGGCGAAATCAAATTCAATACTAAAGTTGAGAAAATAGTTAATAGCGGTGAGAATCGGGTTTTAGAAACTAATAACGGCAGTTTTGAAACTCGTTTCGTAATCAACTGTGCTGGATTGTATTCCGATCGCGTAGCCAAATTAGGTAAGGTTAATCCCCAAGCCAAAATTGTACCTTTCCGCGGAGAATATTACGAACTGACACCAGAAAAACGTCATCTGGTAAAAGGTTTAATTTATCCCGTTCCCAACCCAGATTTTCCCTTCCTTGGCGTTCACTTTACCCGGATGATAGACGGTAGCGTTCATGCAGGGCCAAATGCTGTACTAAGTCTGAAGCGGGAAGGCTATAAGAAAACAGATTTTAATTTACGTGATTTTGCGGAAGTAATGAGTTATCCAGGTTTCTGGAAACTTGCAGCGAAACACGCGGATGAAGGAATCAAGGAAATTATTCGTTCCTTCAGTAAAGCAGCCTTTGTGAACAGTTTGCAAAAACTGATTCCTGAAGTTCAACCAGAAGATGTAGTTCCCACCCATGCAGGAGTTCGCGCTCAAGCTCTAATGAACGACGGTAAGTTAGTTGATGACTTTTTGATTGTTAAAGGTCAAAACTCCGTTCATGTATGCAATGCTCCTTCCCCAGCAGCTACTTCTTCCATTGAAATTGGTAAAGCTGTAGCCGCAGAAATTCCTGAACTTCCACATCTCAAACCAGCAGCAGTTAATTGCTAATTGCTTGCTTGCCCTCAAAGTTAATGATCCCAATCTGAATAATCAACACGAAAGTAGGATTCAATTTCAATGAAAATTCTCGTTACTGGTACAGAAGGTTATCTTGGTTGTTTGTTAGCTCCCTTATTGATTGAAAAGGGACATGAAGTAATTGGTGTAGATACTGGTTATTACAAAGTTGGTTGGTTGTATAACGGTACCACTACTACTGCTAAAACTTTAAATAAAGATATCCGCCATATTTCCTTGGAGGATTTACAAGGCGTGGAAGCTATAGTTCATATGGCTGAACTATCCAACGATCCCACCGGACAATTATCACCAAATATTACTTACGATATCAATCATGTAGGTTCAGTTCGTCTTGCGAAGCTGGCGAAACAAGCAGGTGTACGTCGCTTCGTGTATATGTCTTCTTGTAGCGTTTATGGCGTTGCTACGGAAGGTGATGTTACTGAAGAATCCGCCGTTAATCCGCAAACTGCTTATGCAGAATGCAAAACTATGGTGGAGAGAGATGTCAAACCGCTTGCAAGCGATGATTTTTCTCCTACCTTCATGCGGAATGCTACAGCCTTCGGTGCTTCCCCAAGAATGCGCTTTGATATTGTTTTGAATAATTTAGCTGGTTTAGCATGGACTACCAAAGAAATCAAAATGATTAGTGATGGTACTCCGTGGCGCCCATTAGTTCACGCCCTAGATATTTCTAAAGCTATTATTTGTGCTTTGGAAGCTCCTCGCGACATCGTACACAACCAAATATTTAACGTCGGCGATACCGCGAATAATTATCGAGTTAAGGAAATAGCCGAGTTTGTTGCTCAAGCATTTCCTGGATGTAAACTCAGCTTTGGCGATAGTGGTTCAGATAACCGCAGCTATCGAGTATCTTTTGAAAAAATAAATACTATTTTACCCGGTTTTAAATGCGATTGGGATGCACCAAGAGGTGCCAAGCAATTATTTGACGTGTTCAATCAAATTGACATGACTGAGGATGTATTTTTCTCTAGAGGTTTTACCCGTTTAAAACAGTTAGAGTATCTAATTCGCACTCAACAAATCGATAAAGATTTCTTCTGGGCAAAGAAATAGTCATTCATACTTTGACTTAAATCAGATTTCATCTCCATTAAATATTAAATAAGTGCGGGTATTTATTTACCCGTACCCAAGCATCAAATCATCATCAATGAGGTTGTCATGATCTTTACCGAAACCGAACTTCAAGGAGCTTATACCATCGACTTAGAAGAAAAACACGATCGCCGTGGCTTCTTTGCTCGTACTTTCTGCGCTAAGGAACTCGAAGCACATGGTTTAAAACCAGTGGTAGCTCAATGCAATTTATCTTTTAACTATCTCAAGGGTACTTTGCGGGGAATGCATTACCAAATAGCTCCAGCAACAGAAACAAAAATAATCCGCTGCATAAAAGGTGCTATTTACGACGTAATTATAGATATGCGTCCCGAGTCTCCTACTTACTTACAACATTTTGGTGTGGAATTATCAGCTGATAACCACCGTGCTTTATACGTACCGGAAATGTTTGCTCACGGCTATCAAGCACTAAGTGATGGGTGTGAAGTAATGTATATGGTGGGTGAATTTTATACCCCCGGATACGAACGAGGCTTACGCTATGACGACCCATTTTTTAATATTCAATGGCCTATTGAAGTCACGGAAATGTCCGAAAAAGATACTAAGTGGCCTCTGATGAGAATGATGAGCGTTGGTGGTGCTTCATAAATCTTTATCAACTAATTCGTAAAATGCTGAAATATGGCAGATATTAATTAAAGAAACGAATTAATAAAACTAGGACTTACGCATTTTACAGATAGACTATCGCGCGATCGAGCATCTGCCATTTTTTATCTCATGAGTGCATAAGTTGATTAAACCTGAACCCATTAATAAGAAAGGAACGTTGAGTTTATTACGCAAACTATTCCATCGAGTAAACAGGTATGACTTAGACGAGATAATTAAACTTTTGTCAATGCGTAAGTCCTAAAAACATATTTCAGTATTGCTATGAGTCAGTTTTAGATAGAAAACGCCAAAATTTATTACTCAAACCAGGATATCTAACAGGAGTTTAATTAATGATTATTGTAGATCGCGCTTTACAAGCACGTGCTGAAGCAGGAAATCCCGTCAAAGTAGCAATGATTGGTGCTGGCTTTATGGGTAGGGGAATCGCTAATCAGATAGCTAATTCCGTTCCTGGAATGGAGTTAGTCGCAATTTCCAACCGCAATATAGAGGCAGCAAAGCGGGCTTACCATGAGGCAGGAATTGAAACTATTAAAGAAATTTCCAATGTTACAGATTTGGAAAATGCGATTAAAAAGGGTGAATATGCAGTAACTGAAGATGCGATGTTGCTCTGTCGTGCAGCCGGTATTGATGCAGTTATAGAAGTAACCGGAGCTATTGAGTTTGGCGCTCATGTTGTCATGGAAGCGATCGCCCATGGCAAGCACATTATTATGATGAATGCCGAACTAGACGGTACTATTGGTTCTATTTTGAAAGTTTATGCGGATAAAGCAGGAGTTATTCTCTCAGCTTGTGACGGCGATCAACCAGGGGTAGAAATGAACCTCTACCGGTTCGTGAAAAGTATTGGTTTGACCCCATTACTGTGTGGAAACATTAAAGGACTGCAAGACCCCTATCGCAATCCTACCACTCAAGAAGCATTTGCGAAACGTTGGGGACAAAAACCTCATATGGTAACTAGCTTCGCTGACGGTAGTAAAATCTCCTTTGAGCAAGCGATCGTTGCTAACGCTACGGGAATGAAAGTTGCTCAACGAGGAATGCTGGGATACGACTTTAAAGGTCATGTTGATGAAATGACCTCGATGTATGATGTAGAACAGCTAAAGCAACTTGGCGGTATTGTTGATTACGTTGTAGGTGCCAAACCCGGTCCTGGAGTCTTCGTTTTTGCAACTCACGACGACCCCAAACAGCAGCATTACTTAAATCTGTATAAGTTAGGCGAAGGTCCTCTTTACAGCTTTTATACTCCTTATCATCTGTGCCATTTTGAAGTGCCTCTCTCAGTAGCTCGCGCCGTATTATTCGGTGATGCTGTAATGTCTCCCTTAGGAGGTCCCCTTGTAGATGTGGTAACCACGGCTAAAATTAACCTTAAGGTCGGAGATATCCTCGATGGCATTGGTTACTATATGACCTATGGTCAATGCGAGAATTCCGAAGTTGTTCGCGAACAAAACTTGTTACCGATGGGATTGGCTGAAGGTTGTCGTTTAAAACGAGACATCCCCAAAGACCAAGTTCTCACCTACGATGACGTAGAATTACCACAAGGTAGACTCTGCGACAAACTGCGAGAAGAACAAAATGCAATGTTTACTCCATCTAAAACCTTAGCTGTAGCTTAATCAAATGCTGCTTCTTTAACTTAATCCGTTGACAGAAGTAGCCTATAATACATATTTTGTGTAGTGAGGAGTCTTTTTTTATGCTAAGTATATTTAGAAATTCTTCACTCCACAACATTCAATTTATTCTAGTTAGTTAAAACTTTATTCAAACTCGGCGGGGGGATTTATGCAAAACAATTTAGTTAAGCGCGTAGCAGATAATGTTGCTGTAGTCGCAGAGAAAATACAAAACCGTCTCGAAAGACGGCGTATGGTTTCACTCCAAGCAAATAAACCAGCTATTGGAAACGTACTGATTTCTTATGTTCTCGATCCATTTACGTTGAAACCGGGCGAACCCATTTCAATTTCCCATACTCAACATTGGGAATGCCTGCAAATGGCTAAAACTTTTTTAGACTTAGGCTATAACGTTGATGTTATATGGTTCTTCAACGATACATTTCTTCCTAAAAAAGATTATGCCTTTTTCATTGAGACACGTTGGAATTTGCAAAGATGCGTCCCATTTCTGAATAAGGATTGTATCAAAATATTTCATTCTGATTCAGCGCATATGCTATTTCATAATGCTGCTGAAGCAAATAGATTATTGGAATTGCAGCAAAGGCGCGGCATAGCTTTAAGTCCTAAAAGATTCGAGCACCCAAACAAAGCGATCGAATATGCTGATTGCGCGACTGTTCTTGGTAACGAGTTTACTATGAACACATTTAGATATGCAAATAAACCGCTTTATCGAATTCCAATTTCTGCTCCGACACTTTATCCTTGGCCAGAAAATAAAGATTTTGCAGCCTGCCGTCGAAACTTTCTTTGGTTTGGTAGCGGTGGTTTAGTTCACAAGGGATTGGATTTGCTTTTAGATGCATTTTCCCAAATGCCCGATTACCATTTAACTATTTGCGGCCCCATCGCTAAAGAAAAAGATTTTGAAACAGCCTTTTATAAAGAACTTTATCAAACTCCTAACATTCATACAGTTGGTTGGGTTGATGTTACCTCTCAAAAGTATCTAGACATTGTTAATAGTTGTTTGGCTCTTGTCTATCCTTCTTGCTCTGAAGGTGGTGGTGGATGCGTTATAAACTGTATGCATGCAGGTCTGATCCCAGTTGTCAGCTATGAATCAAGTGTAGATGTCAGGGATGATTGCGGTGTTATTTTCAAAGAAAATTCTATAGAAGAAATTAAGCGGACTATTCAGAATATTTCGCAGCGAAGTGCATCAGAACTCAAACAAATGACTAGAAATTCGTGGGAATTTGTTCGAGAACATCATACTAGAGAAAAATTTGCTCAAGTCTATAGAGAAACTATTGAAAAAATCATGTCGCAACAGGCAATCGAAAAAGAATTATTAACCTATGTCTAAACTATCTCTAAATCAATTGCGAATCAATGCTGGTGCTGCCGTTAGAGATGTTAACTATAACATACTCTACAATTGGTTTTTACGTTTTAAAAGTAAACCAATAGAAGCCAGCAAAAAACGAGCAATAGTCTTTTCTCCGCATCAAGATGATGAAACTATAGGTTGTGGAGGAACGATCGCTCTCAAGCGTTCCCAAGGAATACCAGTAAAAGTTGTATTCCTTACAGATGGACGCTACGGTAGACCAAGTTGGATAGAGCCCGAGAATATTATCCAATATCGTCAAGAAGAAGCCTCGAGCGCCCTAAATGTTTTGGGAATCGAACCGTCACAAACACAATTCCTTGATGAAGCTGACGGTTCATTAGCTCAACTATCTCCAGAAAAACGAAACTTGTTAATTGCTAAATTGGTTGAAATTCTTCAATCCTTTGAAGCAGAGGAAGTTTACGTTCCACACCACCATGATGGGCATCCAGATCATGAAGCAACCTACTCATTAGTTCGGAGTGCTATTGAAGCTTCAAAAATGGAGATAGAACTTTTGCAATATCCGATTTGGATGCTGTGGCGAAATCCACTATCATCTCATAAATATTTACAGAGAACAAGTAAAGCTTATCGATTATTCATCGGCAGCTTTAAAGAGAAAAAACAGCAAGCAATTACAATTTATAAATCGCAAACTCCGAATTTACCTTCAAGTTTGAAACAGGCAATATTGTCCCATCACGAAATGTTTTTTAAAGATTAAATTGCTGTAGCAATAATCATCTGTGAGACGAAAAACAATATTTTAAATTAAAGTTGGGTTATAGATGATTTGCTGCCTAATCGCGATCAATAATTTTACTCAACCTATTATCAGGGGTAGAATCATCATTTTATAGGTAACAAAATGAAAATTGCTTTAGTCCATGATTATTTAACCCAGAGAGGTGGCGCAGAACGAGTATTTGAATTACTGTGTAAACGCTTTCCTCAAGCGGATATTTTTACATCCTTATACGATGCTCAAAAAACAATTGATTTAGGCGAACGGATAGTTAACACGACTTATTTACAACAAATTCCTGGCGCAGCCAAATACTTCCGGTTGATGGCTCCCTTCTATTTTCCCGCCTTTCGTGCTTTAGACTTGCAAGAATATGATTTAATTATTAGTAGTAGCACTAGTTTCGCCAAAGCAGTACGAAAAAGCCCAAAGGCACAGCACGTTTGTTTCTGTCATAATGTCACCCGTTTTCTATGGGATACAGAAACTTATTTAAGAGAATATGCTGACTATCAATACTTTGCTCCATTAATTGAAAGAGTTTTTCAGTTAATGAGAAATGTAGACCTAACTTATGCCCAGGAACCTGACCTCTATATTGCCAACTCCAGCGTTGTCGCACGTCGGATCAAAAGCACTTACGCTAAAAAAGCAATAGTTATTAACTACCCAATTGATACCAGTAAGTTTGTTTATTCAAATTCTAAAGACGATTATTTTCTTGCTTCAGCAAGGA
>JBCBQE010000130.1:0-10936 GCA_039820385.1 Cyanobacteria bacterium J06635_10 | reverse complement strand
TTTTAATTAACCTTTGACCATGAAATAAAAGATAATTTTTATCAGATATTTAATTATGACTGAGTAAGTAAATATCTAGATGAGCCGACTTGGAACCATAAAAAGAATCTGATTATTTCTAGTTTGATTATCTACGTATCTTCGTGGGTGACGTTTTCTTCGGTCAAAGATTAAACTGTGGATAATACTCTAATTTCATTAAATATCTGATAAAAATTATCTTTTATTTCATGGTCAAAGGTTAATTAAAAAACCTATTTTTATTTAACCTTTAACTACGAAACCGTGCTTTTAGTAAAGTTGACGGGTACCCATGACTTAGAATACAGGCAAATTTATCGCCTGCAGGGGATCATTTCTAAAATAAATCTAATACCAAAAGGCAGCTATGTCAGTCTACCAACGTAGTCGCAACGAAACCGCCGATTTAATTATTGGTGGAAAAAGTTCAGGGGAAAGCGACTTAATTCAAAACTCTGCTCGATTAGATGCTCTTGGAAGTCAACAAGAAGGAACTATTTCGACTTTCCTTGCTCCTTTGACTCAAGATACTTTTAAACAAGTTGTTAAAGATGTAGAGCATAAGTTACAGATTGTCAATCAAACCCTGTCGATGTTGGATTCTAAAGGGTTTGAAGCAATCTTGCAAGAAATGTTGCAATCTATCACCCTCAAAACTGGAGAGTTGTTAGGAGCCGATCGAACGACGATATTTTTATTAGATGAGGAGAAACAAGAACTATATACAATTGTTGCTGAAGGGGAAGGAAATCGTTCTTTAGAGATTCGCATACCCGCAAACAAGGGTATTGCTGGTGAAGTTGCCACTTCTAAGAAAGTTGTGAATATCCCCTTCGATTTTTACAATGACGATCGTTCTTCTTTTGCACGAGAGCACGAAAAAAGAACTGACTACCGTACCTACACGATGTTAGCTTTACCTTTACTCAACGAAGAAGGTAAATTGGTCGCTGTAGTGCAATTATTAAACAAATTAAAATCAGATCGCAATAGTGAAGCCACTTTACTCGAACGTATTGATATCAATGGTTTTACTGACGCTGACCAACAATTATTTCAAGAGTTTGCACCCTCAATCAAATTAATTTTAGAATCATCGCGTTCTTTTTATATAGCGACTCAGAAACAACGAGCTGCTGAAGCCTTGATGAAAGCAATTAAATCACTTTCCCAAAGCAGTCTCGATTTAGAAGAGACGCTCAAGCGAGTGATGGATGAAGCAAAACAACTGATGAATGCCGATCGTTCTACTCTATGGTTAATAGATCGCGATCGCCAAGAATTATGGACTAAAATTACCTTGGGTGATGGTTCGACTAAAGAGTTACGAGTACCGATGGGTAAGGGTTTTGTCGGGCAAGTTGCCCAAAGCGGCAAAATATTAAATATTCCCTTCGATCTATATGACAATCCCGACTCCGACACCGCTAAACTAATGGATCGTTCAAACGGTTATCGAACCTGTAGTTTGCTATGTATGCCAGTATTTAACGGCGACAAAGAATTAATTGGCGTAACTCAACTAGTAAATAAGAAAAATAAGAACCAATCTCCTCCCTATAACCCCGAAGATTGGCCATCCGCCCCCGAATGCTTCCAAGCTAGCTTCTCGAGCAATGACGAACAGTTCATGGAAGCTTTTAACATTCAAGCAGGTGTGGCGCTGCAAAACGCTCAATTGTTCGCCACTATCAAACAACAAGAACAAATGCAGCGCGATATTCTTCGCAGTCTTTCTAATGGTGTTATTTCTACTGATAGTAAAGGCTACATTCTTGCCGCCAACGAAAGTGCTTCGCGTCTATTAGGATTAGAAGCAGAAGAACGTTTAGAAGGCAAATTAATTAACGACATCATTAATATCAAAGAAAACGATTTCAATAAATGGTGTCAAGATGCTTTAAACGTTGCCGACGATAAATTACGCGAACAATATTATCCCGATAGAACCCTTCTTACCCATCAATCTTTAGAAAATAGTATTAACTTATCCATTAACACCATCGCCGACGCTAGCGACAATCGGCAAGTTCGGGGTGCCCTGGTAGTCATGGATGATATCAGCGACGAAAAGCGTCTCAAAAGTACCATGTACCGCTACATGACTCAGGAGTTAGCCGAAGAATTACTCAAATTAGACGACGCAAAACTAGGTGGCGATCGCAAAGAAGTGTCGATTCTATTTTCCGATATTCGCGGGTACACCACTTTAACGGAAAATCTGCAAGCAGAAGAAGTGGTAGGTATGCTCAACGAATACTTTGAGTCAATGGTTGAAGCGGTTTTCAAACATAAAGGCACCTTGGATAAATATATCGGCGATGCCATCATGGCTGTATATGGTTCCCCCTTACCTTTACAAAATCATGCTTGGATGGCTGTACAAACATCCTTAGAAATGCGCCATCGCTTAAACGAGTTTAATACTCGTCGTCATGCGGAGAACAAGCAACAAATCAAAATTGGCATAGGTATTAACTCAGACGTTGTGATCAGTGGAAACATTGGTTCGAGTAAACGGATGGAATTTACCGCAATTGGTGACGGTGTAAATCTTGGTTCTCGTTTAGAAAGCGTCAGCAAACAGTATGGTTGTGACATTATTATCAGCGATAATACTTATGAACCTTGCAAACACTTAGTATGGGCAAGAGAATTAGATTACATTCGCGTCAAAGGCCGCAACGAACCAGTGTCAATATACGAACTAATCGGTTTGCGTAACGATAATGTGAGCGGCGATAGACTGAGCGCGATCGAACATTACCATAAAGGACGGGAATACTACATCAATCGTCAATTTACTACAGCCAAAAACGAATTTGCTAAAGTCTTGGAAATTCAAGAACATGACAAAGCGGCGATTATGCATCTTAAGCGTTGTCACTATTGGCTAGATAATCCACCATGTGATGCTGATTGGGATGATGGTGTTTGGACGTTTAAGGAAAAATAGTGGTTGGTGGTGGTTGTTGGTGGTTGTTGGTGGTTGGTGGTTGGTGGTTGGTGGTGGTTAGTGGTTGTTGGTGGTTGTTGGTGGTTGGTTGCTAATAACTAATAACTAATAGCTAATAACGCTCCCAGATTATGTGATAATAACCAAGCCTTTCGCTTTCCCTTTAAGGAACGTTAATTGCCGTGCAGTCAACCGATAATATCGTTGAAGCCTTACAACAGCCAGCAGATTTGAGCTTTGAGCTACCCGATCCAGAAGATGAAGCAATTCCAGAAACAGAGTTTCTCCAGCAGTTGGATATAGCTTGGCAGGTATGCGATAAATTTGATTTACAAACCGATATCTGGCGAGGAAGAATTTTACGCGCCATACGCGATCGCGAAAAAAAAGGAGGTGATGGAAGGGGTACTGGCTTTCTTAAATGGCTTAAGGAACGGGAAATTAGTAAAAGTCATGCTTACACTTTGATTCAATTGGCAAACAGTGCCGACACTCTTTTAGAAGAAGGTAAACTTGAGCCAACTTCTATCAATAACTTTAGTAAACGGGCGTTTGTAGAAACCGCCAAAGCTGCACCAGAAGTACAAGTGATGGTTTCTGAGGCCGCACAAAATGGCGATCGCATTACCAGAAGAGAGGTAAAGCAACTTTCTGAAGAATGGACGGCCATGTCTTCGGAATTATTACCCGCACCAGTGAAACAAAAAGCGGCGGATAATACCCTCCCTCCCCGTTATATTGCGCCATTGGTAAAAGAAATGGAAAAATTACCAGAACAGCATCAAGCAGTCATCCAAGAGGAAATTACCGCCAATCCAGATGTTGACACCCTTAAAGAGGTTACTTCCCAAGCGCGTTACCTAGCAAAATATCTTAAAGCTGCCGCACAAGTACAAGCTCTTTCCTCGGAAGAAGTGGATATTGAAACAGCCCTAGAAGAAGCCCAAAGAGTCGGATGCATGAATATAGCTGCCGATTTAGTTAATCAAGCATCTCAGATAGAACAAACCATAGCCAAGTTATATATGACTTGGAAACGCGTCGCTAATTTATCAGATAGACTTTACGTTGATACAGGTGCTTCAACACCACATTTGAGGTCCCTACTCGATAGTTTAGAACCCCTTGGTGGTGAAATTATGGAATTAAGGATTAGTGGTACAACAGAACGTACAGTGCGCTTACAAATCCAAGAAACAGAATAATTAAATTTCGCTGTCAATTATAAATATTGCTCCACGCAGCTGTAAATCTAGCTTTGCAGCCTTGGAAAGTCCTTCGTTGTATCCGAATAGAGCATTCTCCACATTTGCACCATTGAAGTCAGTATGGCTTAAATTAGCGCCAACCAAATAAGCATTATTCAAGTTAGCAGTCGCCAAAAATGCATTCCTAAAGTTTGTATAGCTGAAATTAGAATTAATGAGATTGGCGTAGCGTAAGTCAGCACCGCATAAATTGGCACAGCTGAGATTAGCATTACTGACATCAGCACCTCTTAGATCGGCAGTTTTGAGCACAGCATCGCGCAAATCAGCACCACACAACTCGGCTTCACTCAAATTTGAAATGCTCAAGTTAGCTTCTCGTAAATCAGCACCTACTAATTGGATTCCATTAAGCACGGTTTGGCTAAGGTTAGTACCCTTAAGATTCGCACCTGCTAAGTAAGCATATTGCAGATGAACTCGACTCAAATCGGCACCACTAAGGTTAGCACGAGTCAGATTGGCACCATTGAGTCTGCTACCAGGAAAATCTCTTTCTCCTACCGCATAACGTTTAAGTAATTCATTTGAACTAGATGCCATTAACACACTAGGTAGTTTCTCATCATCCACTTTATTCATTTGCCAATAGATGCTTGAATTCAATTTAAAGCTTAAGCCAAAAGCCCATACTGAGTACTCCTTATTGATGACACTTTATTTTACTGTCCTAAAATCATCACATTGAAATGCAATTGTTCTTACACCGAGTTATTACTGATATGTGACGCTTTATTTACTGGCACAAATTGACAGATGGGGAATTATAAAGCCATTTGCAGTGGGAATCTCATGCCCCGCGGCCTATCCCCTAATTGTTAATTTCGACTAGGGTTGTAAATACTAAGAGTTTAAATAAATGCTTATAAAAACCAACTTTCGGCTGTTTTCCCCTAAACTCCAACTTTGGCGAATGCGTAACAGTCAGCGACAGAAGTTATAATTTGACAAGAGGTTATAGAAGCCGCTACTAAATTAGAGTTAGCAAATGCGAGTAAAAATTTACCTCGCTGCCAACCCGTGGCGGTAATTTAGATCGAGATCGGTCATCTTTTGGTAACACACTTTGAGTGGTCCCGATGATGTTAGAAAGACCACGAATAGCGGTACTAGGATAATAGCCGGCAGTAATAATAGCACTAAGCGGGGTTAAGTGACCATATTTTCGCGTCCAGCTTGGTTTATATATAAATAAAGCTTAATCCAAGTATTAGTTTTTCTATTACTAGAGCAATCGCCCCCAGCAACAGCTAATCTATAACATAGTGGCTTGTTAAGTAAAATTAAACCACGTAAATTCTGTTGATAATGAAGGATTTTGAATGAAGCACAAAACTTAAAGTTACCGATGCTGGTTATTAAGACAGAACTCATTTATACTTCGGGCTTCATCCTTGTAACAAAGTTGGTTGCTGTGGTATATACACTTTTCTTTTAACTTCATCGATTTCAGGCAACTTCATTCAAATTTCATCACTTAGTATCAAATATTTCATATCTGGAGGGAATCTCAATGCAGGAGCTTATAGCCCCATCTGAACTTGATTATCGTAGCGAAACATATAAAGACGCTTTCAGCCGCATTAATGCAATTGTGGTTGAGGGAGAACAAGAGGCATACGAAAATTATTTATCGCTGGCACAATTATTGCCAGACAACAAAGATGATTTAGTTCGCCTCTCTAAAATGGAGATGCGTCATAAAAAAGGTTTTCAAGCTTGTGCCAAAAATCTGGAAGTCACGGCAGATATGGAATTTGGCAAGGAGTTGTTTGCTCAGTTGCATCAAAATTTCCAAGACGCAGCCGCGAGCGGAAAAGTTGTTACTTGCTTGCTAATTCAGTCTTTGATTATCGAGTGTTTTGCGATCGCCGCATATCACATCTTTATCCCAGTAGCGGATGATTTCTCCAAGAAAATTACTGAGGGTGTTGTTAAAGACGAATATACTCACCTCAACTTCGGAGAAGTTTGGCTAAAAGAGCATTTTGAAGAATCAAAAGCCGAATTAGAAGAAGCTAACGAGCAAAATCTTCCCATCATCTGGAGAATGCTTAATGAAGTAGAAAAAGATGCTGAAGTTATGGCAATGCCTAAAGATGCTTTAGTAGAAGACTTTATGATTCAATACGGAGAAGCATTGGGTAATATTGGCTTCACTACTCGCGATATCATGCGTCTTTCTGCACACGGACTTAAAGCCGCTTAAATTGGGATAGCAGCCAATCATATCGCTCTTGGCACCTAATGTAAAAAGTATTCTACTTTTTCCGCAAGAGCGATAGTCCCCTGTATGTATTTATATTCCGCGCCTTCAATCCTTTAATAAAGAATAAGACGAAATTAACAGTTCATGTTTGGCCTAATCGGACATCTTACAAATTTAGAGCACGCACAAAGAGTAGCTAGAGAATTAGGCTACCCAGAATATGCCGACCAAGGGCTAGACTTTTGGTGTAGCGCTCCACCCATAATGGTCGAAGATTTTACGGTAACAAGTGTCACCGGACAAAAAATCGAAGGGCGGTATGTAGAATCTTGCTTTTTACCGGAAATGCTGGCAAATCGCCGCATGAAGGCTGCTACTCGCAAAATACTGAATGCGATGGCTCAGGCCCAAAAGCATGGCATGAATATTACCGCTTTAGGGGGTTTTTCTTCGATCATTTTTGAGAATTTTAAGTTAGAACAAATTCCTCAAATCCGCAACATCAAATTAGAGTTTGAACGGTTTACTACAGGAAATACTCACACTGCTTACATAATTTGTCGGCAGGTAGAGCAAGCCTCGAAAAAACTTGGTATAGAACTTGACAAAGCGACTGTTGCCATATGTGGCGCAACGGGAGATATCGGGAGCGCCGTCTGTCGTTGGTTAGACGCAAAAACAGATGTCAAGGAACTTTTGTTGATAGCGCGTAACGCCGAACGCCTTTCATCCTTGCAATCTAACCTGGGGCGTGGAAAAATATTAGGCTTAGAGGAAGCGTTACCTAAGGCGGATATTATCGTCTGGGTTGCCAGTATGCCCAAAGGTGTGGAAATTGACCCCACCGTGTTGAAAAAACCTTGCTTGCTAATTGATGGTGGCTATCCTAAAAATTTAGGAACCAAAGTTCAACATCCCGAGGTACACGTACTCAACGGCGGTATTGTGGAGCATTCCCTCGACATTGACTGGAAAATTATGAACATTGTCAACATGGATGTTCCAGCACGTCAACTTTTTGCTTGTTTTGCTGAGTCAATGCTGCTTGAATTTGAAAAGTTGTACACTAACTTTTCTTGGGGACGCAATCAGATTACCGTAGAGAAAATGGAGCATATTGGTCAAGTATCCGTTAAACACGGATTTAGACCGCTGCTAGTGTGACAATTAACAGTTAACATGGGAAACTTACAGCAAATATTTCGAGAAAGACAGCTTTCTACCCGGAGCTGCTCTCGCGCAAATATTTTTCATGTAGTGGGTTCTCTTTCTAGTTAACAGTTAATAGTTATGGGTTAGGAGTAAGGAATTGGCTATGAATCAATTTCTCAACTCATAACTCATAACGCGAGCAACTTGTAATTCACAACTAATGATTCAGACAATGGCTACACAAGAGCGTAAACCGCTACTGTTGGACTTTGAAAAACCCTTAGCAGAACTGGCAAATCGAATTGAGCAAATTCGTAAACTTGCGGAAGAAAATGGTGTAGATGTTACTAATCAAATTCAACAATTAGAAGCACGCGCCATGCAATTACGTGAAGAAATTTTCAGCAGTTTATCCCCTACCCAGCGGCTGCAAGTTGCTCGACATCCCCGTCGTCCTAGTACTCTAGACTACATTCAAGCAATTACTGATGAATGGATGGAACTGCACGGCGATAGATGTGGTTCGGACGATCCCGCTTTAGTGGGTGGAGTCGCACGTTTGGCTAATCAACCTGTAGTGATTTTAGGTCATCAAAAAGGGCGCGACACTAAAGATAATATTGCCCGTAACTTTGGTATGGCTTCTCCTGGCGGTTATCGCAAAGCATTGCGATTGATGGAACACGCCAATAAGTTTGGAATGCCCATCATCACTTTTATCGATACTCCCGGTGCTTTACCTACCGTGATCGCCGAACAACAAGGGCAAGGTGAAGCAATTGCTTACAACTTACGAGAAATGTTTTCCTTCGATGTTCCCATTATCTGTACCGTCATCGGTGAAGGCGGCTCCGGTGGCGCACTCGGTATTGGTATTGGCGATCGCGTCATGATGTTTGAACATGCCGTATATACTGTTGCAACTCCCGAAGCCTGTGCGGCGATTTTGTGGAAAGATGCAGCTAAAGCACCCCAAGCAACCTCAGCTTTAAAAATTATTTCCCACGATCTCAAAGAATTAGGCATTATCGACCAGATATTAACAGAACCCACTGGTGGCGCTCATTCCTCGCCACTCGAAGCTGCTAATACCCTCAAAGAGGCTCTTAAGGAAAACTTGGAAATACTCAACGCAATCAGTGCCGAGCAAAGGAAAGAAATGCGCTACGAAAGATTCCGCAAAATGGGGATTTTCACCGAAGCTGCCCACTGATAAGTTTCGAGATGAGTATTATTGACTGCGGCAATGCTATAATTGCCTATGGCACTTAACTGTTCTTAACAATTTTCTTTGCCATAGGCATTTGTAGTCGATGGCTATTTTTCAGCGATCTAATCAATAATCTTTAAATCTAAGCCTTTGATTACCGCATTAACCAAAGTTAAACATTCAGCCTCCGATATTGGGAGACTATTTAACTATGCGGCAAAAAAATAGAAAACTGTTATGAAAAGTTATAGTGAATAAGTATCCATCTTGGCTATGAATTATAGCAACTTTAAAAGGCAAATGAGTGCATTTTTTTGATTTGTTTAACTTATCTTTTTAAGTCGTTTTATTGTGGAGTAATAATTTTCATCAATGGGATTGGGTGATCGTGATAATATGTCGAAAAAAGGGTATGCTTGAAAATAGTGCTTGTAATAATTGCAAGTTCGAGATCGATCGTGATTTAAACGCAACAATCAATTTGTTATCGGCTGTCAGTTAGACAGTTTCAGTCTGTGGATAGGAAGTAGCCGACTACCCTAGTTGAAGCAGGAAGTAAATGCCAAAACTGTCACAGATATCTATATATGTGAGTAGTTTTGGGAAAGTTTTATGTAACGGAATTTTGCCCTCGATGCGCGAACAAAACAGTCATCACCGTTCATCAATTATCAATCACAGCAATAATTTATAATTACAGCTATTTTTTCGTTTGATATCCTTTGGAAACTACGAATTACATAGCTATTCGTGGCGCGGATGCGCCATCTACCTTCAGGGACGAATTATTCAGTCACTGTTGATTGTTGACGGGCACCCATTAATTTTTTTAAGAAGAAAAAAATAATGGGAACCCTTGACTGCCTTCAAAAATAACTCACTCGCCGAATTTTTAATTCAGATTGACATCATGACTATTGCTAGTTCCAGCGGTTCCAATTATTCTCAATCTCCTCTGATTTCAAACTTAGAAGATGCTGTAAATCCTAGGCCAGATAGCAATACAAAAAGAGGTTCGCAGCCCAAATTAAATCCTCCCTCAGAGGAAGATATGGAGCAAATGAAGGATGCCGTAAGAACAATGCTTATGGGGGTTGGAGAAGATCCTGAAAGAGAAGGGTTACTCAAAACGCCAAAGCGTGTAGCAGAAGCAATGCGATTTCTTACCAGTGGTTACAGTCAATCTTTAGAAGAGCTAGTTAATGGTGCCATATTTGACGAAGGGCACAATGAAATGGTGTTAGTGCGCGATATCAACTTCTTTAGTTTGTGCGAACACCATATGCTGCCATTTATGGGTAAAGCCCATGTTGCTTATATTCCCAATCAAAAGGTTGTAGGACTAAGCAAACTGGCTAGAATTGTAGAAATGTACTCTCGTCGCTTGCAAGTACAAGAACGATTAAATCGTCAAATTGCCGAGGCCGTTCAAGAAATTCTCGATCCACAAGGCGTTGCGGTTGTCATGGAAGCTACACATATGTGCATGGTAATGCGGGGCGTGCAAAAACCTGGCTCTTGGACTGTAACCAGTGCAATGTTAGGACTATTCGAGCAAGAACAGAAAACTCGCGAAGAGTTCTTTAGTTTGATTCGTCACCAACCAGCATTTTTCTAAGAGTAAGTAGTTGTCGCAGACGTAGCACTGCTACGTCTGTACAGGAGTAAGGAGTTTATAGCGGATTTCACGCTTACTGAAGTACAAAAATCCGATATTTGACTTTTGCTTAAAGCTTCTCCCATTCATGTGGGGAAAGGTTATATAGAGGAGTTTTTAGTGTATTGGATTCAACCAAAAAGCTCTATATTTCTCACCCTTGCGGGTTCGCCAGTCGCTTCAAGTCGGGGAACCCGCCCAACGCGCTGGCTCACAAAGAGATCCAGGACACTGGAAGCCCCCAGACTTTAGGCGGGGGAGGAAAGGGGACGGATAAGCAATTTTAATTGCCTAAAATATTTTACCCATGATGTGGGTCATTAATATATTTTTCAATAATTTCGGCGCTTACTTGCCCTGCTGTTGAATAAAAATAACTATTAGTCCATAGAGAAGGTAGCTTTTTAAGTTCGGGAAATTCTCGCCTCAAGTAACATGATGAGCGACCTTTAAAAGCTTTAAC
>JBCBQE010000129.1:0-11035 GCA_039820385.1 Cyanobacteria bacterium J06635_10 | reverse complement strand
GATTTTATGAAAGCATTATTCGTGCAGATAATTCCATAGACAGAATTCGCCAATACATCATCAATAATCCCGCTAAATGGGAAGAGAATAAAAACAACCCCCCAGATTTATGGATGTAACCCCAAAATGTAGAGACGTAGCAGTGCTACGTCTCCCGCAACGCCAGAAACACACAGACAACCCCAGCCATCCAAAACACAACACAGACAACCCCAATCCATAGATGCTAACTACAACCATATATAAGGAGACGTAGCATTGCTACGTCTCTACAATATTCCGGACACAACCCAAAAATCCATAATCTATATAGTATTTTCACGCATTAAAAATTATTTCAAATAGTAATTACACGGAAGTCAAAACATATTTATAGAAGTTTTAATACTTTAAGTAAAAGCACTTTTATTAATCTTTATATTTACAGGAATTATCAGTAATATTTGGTACATCAACTATGAAATCTTTATTTAATTACTTAAAAGAAATTGACCAATCTCGTCAGAGAAAAAAAATCAACAAAGTAATTCCCACAGCTACCAAGACAGAGGTGTTCATACCTAAAAAAATCAAACCGACTTCCATTTTAGGTAAAATTGGTCAAGTTGGTTTAATGTCCTTAGGCATAGCAACTTGTGGTGTGATTTTATCCCCAGGTGAAGCTTTGGCGAATATGGGTGTGACAATTAGCTTTCCCCAAGGACAAAATAACATTTCTGGAACTCAAACTACGGAGTTAACTGTTACTGTCAGAAACGGTACCTTCGATCCAGTAAATAATGTCAAAGTAGAAACGCTGTTAGATCTTGATGCAGACTTAACTGCAGATGGAGCTACAGCCACTACCGATTGTGCAAATGGTACGGCTAGTGTTAGTGGTGGAAAATTAATTTTAGATGGTGCGAGTATTGAACCTCAAAAAACCTGCGATGTTAAAGTAACATTAACAGCAGGTAGACCATCAAGTCCTCAAACCTATGAATTCACCATCGCTCAAAATAGCGTTACCTCTTCTTTAGCACCACCGGATGGTACAAACAAAGATGCAGCAGCAGTAACATTGACTGTTTCCCCCGTCCAAGAACTTACTGGTAACATCAAAATTAATCCCGGAACTATCCGTGGTAACGATCCTAGTAACCCAGGAGTTGCAACTATTACATTAAATAATACAAATCCCTTTGATTTAACCGATGCTGGTTTTGAATTGACTTTACCTCAAACTGCTCTAGGTGGTGGAGAATTTGAAGGTTTAGACTTTTTTGATACTATTACAGGAACAACATGTAATGGCGGTACGGTAACGATATCTGGAGGTAAATTAACTTTTAGCGGCGGTACAATTCCTAAAGATTCTAACTGTACTATTACCTTTAATGTTAAACCGATAAATTCCGATATTTTCCGAAATAATAAACAGTATACAATCCAAATTCCCGGTAGCGAAATTACTACAGCAGAAGGAATTAGTAACAGGGAGATAAAAGGTAATGTTAAAGTCAAAAGTGGTGCAAAAATAACGGCATCCTTTGATAAAAATAAAATCATCAGCGAAACCACTTCAATATTAAAGCTGAAATTTGAAAACTTAAACGGTACTGATATTACTGCAGCTGATTTTATTAATTCCTTACCTGGAAATGTCACTATCACCGACAACAAAATATTAAGTGACAGTTGTGGCTTTACAGACAATCTTACCAGCGGTAGCAATCAAATTAACCTGACAAACGGAACAATTCCTGATAAAGGTTCTTGCGATGTTGAAATAGAAGTTACCAGCGATACTACTGGTTCCTATAGCTATAGTGTAGCTGCGGGAACCCTTAATGGTGTTCAATACAATGCCACTTCCACCAGTTTAAGAGTTGTGGCTCCGGTATTTATAGAAATGAGTTTTAGTGAGTCAGAAATTGTTCAGGGAGATACTGTTGAACTCACATATAAATTGCGTAATGATTCGCTGAAAAAAGATGCTGATATTACTGAGTTTACAAATAATCTTAATTTAGGTGACGGTTACAAAATAATCGGTTTTGTTGGTGGTACTGGTGCTTGTAATGGCGGTACCTTAAGTCAGAATGGTGATACCGGATTTACATTAACTGGCGGTACAATTCCTAAAGATGATTCTTGTGAATTTAAGATAATAGTAGAAGCAGCAGATGATGCTGAAGCAGCAGGTACAGGTGGTAACCAACAACAAAATTCTCAAGACGTAACTGGTGGAGAAGATAATGGACAATTAGTCACCAATTTAGGAAGAAACTCCGAAGGTGCTTCTGCAAAAATACGTGTTAATGGCAGGGTACGTGTAGAAAAAGCATTTGCATCGGGTTCGACAATTCAAGGTAAATCTACAACTTTAACAATTACTCTTTATAACGATTACGAAAAGACACCTGCTGATGCTCAGATTATTAGCCTTGTCGATGATTTAAGCACGATGGGTAGTGGTTATACAATCGGCGGAACTGTTAGTACAGATTGTCCCGGTAGTACTGTAGATCCTGTTTCTACAGAAGGAAGTACCCAAGTCAAGATTAACGGAGGTACAATTCCTCAACTTGGTAGCTGTACAGTTACAGTTCCCGTTCGAGTTGCATTTAATGCCGATCTTAGTAATCCTACCAATAGAATTGAAGCTGATGGTTTACAAACTAGTAATTTAGGTAATAACCTATTTATTGCAGAAGCAACACTCCCGGTACCTGCTGCTGTAGAATTAGAAGCTGAATTTATTGAACCAAAAGTAATTGTTAACCGAGAATCTCAATTAAAATTGACGTTTACACGTCCCGGTGATGGTAATCAAATCAGCGATATTGAATTGGCTAATCAAGCATTACCTGATGGTTACACTATCGCAGGTACTCCTAATATTAGTAATGATTGTGGTGCAACGGTAGATTTTCCTAGCAGTAGTACTTTCAGTATTAGTAATGCTGATTTGGAAGGAGCTACAGAAAGTTGTGTAATCAGTTTCAATGTTGTAGCACCAGAAGCAGCTAGCGTCAAAGAACTCAAAGTTGATAGAGGTAAATTAACAACTCAACAAGGTTCAACCAATGAAGCCACTGTTACAGCATCAATTAAAGCGATCGATCCCTTCTTAATTATTAATACATCCTTCGATGCACCACAAATTAAACCAGGTGAAGTTTCAAGATTAAAGATTGATATTATTAATGGAACTAGCAGCACTAAAGATGAGTTTGTTGATTTGAGTGGACTGGGATTAATTAATATTTTACCGGCGGATTTATTTGCTACAGATACCCCAAATCCTGCCTTTGATGGTGATGGATGTACGGGTGGTGGTGCTGCTATAACCGTATCGGATGATAAAACACAATTAGAACTTACAGGTGCGGGAATTACAGCTGGTTCAACTTGTCAAATTCAAATAGATGTGACTTCAGAATATGCAGGAAACCTAATCAATTCAATTCCTGAAACTCAAGTCGTTTCCGATGAAGGAATCACTAACCGAGAAAAAGCCAGTGCAACCCTACTACTTGAAGGAAAAGCAGATTTAGAAATTGTTAGTAAAGATGATGGCAAAACTAGAGTTACACCCGGAAGTACCACAGTTTATACAATTCTAGTTCGCAATAACGGGCCAGAAGCTGTTGCTAACGTTCCCGTAAAAGACACTGCTCCTAATAAATTAACTATCGATAGTTGGACTTGTGTAGCTACAGAAGGTTCTAAATGTAACGAAGAATCCGGTACTGGCAATCTCGATACTACAATTAGATTACTTGTAAACGGAGAGGTAACATTTCAAGTAACTGCAACTGTAAGTGAAGATGCCAAGAAAGACGATAAAATCAAGAATATAGCTCAAGTTGGACCAGTAGATGGAGTCACAGACGACAATATTGGAAACAATCGAGGAACTGATGAAAACAATGTAATCATCGGCAATCCCAACGTACTCTTAGTTAAACGCGTCACCGGAGTTAAACTGACAGAAGCAGCCGAGTATACAACTACTACTAATGGTGGCGATAATTTAGCAGCTTATATCAACGACCCAGCTAATTTCTATGACGATAATACATTAGATTATCAAAATCCCGATCCGGATAATACTCAATTCCCAACTAAAGATACCGACAAATGGCCCTTGACTAATGGAGATAGCTCCAGTACCTTCTTAATTGGCGGTATTAACGGTGGAAAAGTAAGTCCTGGTGGTGAGTTAGAATATACTGTTTACTACCTATCCACCGGAGAATTAGAAGCCAACAACGTCTTATTATGCGATCGCATTCCCGAAAACGTTACCTTCATCCCCAACAGCTTTAACAATCAAGCTTCGGCAACAGGAGGATTACCAGGAGCAAATAAAGGAATTATGTGGTTGAAAGATGGTGTAGAACAATCTTTAACCAATGACAAAGACGGCGACGCAGCACAGTATTTCCCTCCTGGAGTTGAACCTTCTAGCGTATATCCAACAATCAAGTGTGACGGAGCCAATACCAATGGTGCCGTAGTTGTAGATTTAGGTAATTTACCAGGTGCTAACGGTGAAGGTACAGAGCCGAATAAATCCTACGGTTATATCAGGTTTAGAGGAAAGGTTAAGTAATTTGTAAAAATCCGACATTGTGTAGAGACGTAGCATTGCTACGTCTCTACATTTTTTATATTCCTGTCCCCTCCCTGTTTACGGGGAGGGTTAGGGTGGGGTTCCGCCATTATGATGACTATCCCCCACTAACAGGAGGAATCAACACCACTTCATCCCCATCATGTAAAGGAGTATCTGGTTCGACAAAATTAAAATTAATCCCAAATCTAGTTACATCCCGCCATTTTTCAAGTTCGGGATGTATCTTGATTAAATATTCTCTTACTTGTAATACCGGCGTGTTTTCGGGAAACTCCAAGATTAATTCCGGTACATTATGAGCTTCTTGGTAATGCGATATCTACCCTTACGGGTATTAACCTCACAGATGAACTTCCTAGCGGAGACACAATTGCTTCTACTCCTAATGTTGCTAACACTTGCGATCGTACTGTAGATACACCAGCAGGAGGTAATACAGTTACTTTAACTGATGGTGAGTTACCTCCGGCAAGTGATAATCAAATCTGTGAGATTTATGCTTTCTCTATCTTCCTTATAGGCACGATCGCACTGGATTCTTGTTGGTTGGGGGTAACCAGACTAATTGCAATGGAAATTAGTGCGATCGCCGTCATAAAGGTAAAAGTTATCTTTACACCGTGAACTAAATCAGAAACAGGTGCTTGAGTAACATCTAAGGTTTCCCCAATTCCAACACCCGATAATGTTGATAAAGTAAAAATGGCTCCTATTAAGGCAACTCCGGTAGTCATACCAAGAGTTCTAGATAAAGATCGTAAACCAGAGGCAATGCCTAACTGATTTTCAGGAACACTATTCATAATTAAATTGATATTGGGAGCAATGAAAATCCCTAACCCTATTTCTATTGGAACAGTTCGGATCAAAAAGTCCAACATACTTGAATCCTTAGATAACCCTATAGCACTCATGCATCCTACAGCGATGATTAATATGCCGACAAGGTTTACCACTCGATTCCCAAAACGGTCTGAAATTATACCCGCGAACGGAGCAGGAACAGCGGAAAATAGTGCTAGAGCTGTTAGCATCAATCCGATCTCCTGTAAAGGGAATTGAGTGCAAAGCTCTAAGAAAATAGGAAGTATCAGTTCTACACCTGCAATCATTCCAAACATCATTAATGATAAGAGCAAGTTAGAGCTAAATTCTTTGATTGAGAAAAGGCTCAGATCTACGATCGGTTTTTCCACTCGAGATTCAACCATCAAGAAAGACAATAGACCAAGAACTGATAGGATAAATAGAAGAATTTGGATTGGCTCACCTAGGCTGTAGATTTGAATTCTTGTTAGAGCCATTGCAAAGCTAGTTAAGGTGGCAGTCACTAACAAAGCACCTAAAATATCAAATTTATTCTTATCCTCCTCATTTATTTGTTGAAATGGCTTCTGGGGAATATCTTTTGACGTATATCCTCTTAAAGCGAGGGCCACAATTAAGGTAATGATAATACCAAGTGGAACATTGATTAGAAAGGTTAAACGCCATCCACCCAAACTCATTAATAGCCCGCCAATGCCTGGGCCTGTGGCAATTCCTAAAACCAGCATAGAGTTATTAATACCATGAGCTCGTCCACGCTCATGTAGGGGGAATACTTCTGTAATAATTGCTGTCTCAAGTCCCAGTATAAATACGGCACCTAGTCCCTGAAGCATACGAAATGCAATTAATAGTGTCATGCTTGAAGCTAACCCACATGCGAGTGAGCCAATTGTAAACAGACTGAGTCCCCCAACGTATAACCAGTTTTTCTTATATAAGTCACCTAGCTTACCAACTGTTAACGCCATAGTATTAAGCATCAATGAATAGCCCAAGGCAATCCACTCAGCCGTAGCTAAATTAGTCTCAAGATCTTCTACTAACTGAGGGAGAATCATACCAATCACAAACAGTTCCAGGCCAGTCATGAAGGTACCAGCTCCCATGCCTGCTAAAATAATCCATTTTCGCGACAAAACCATAATTATTAGCACCAGACGTTTGTAAATGGTAATAATAAGCTAATACTGATACTTTTTAGTCACAATTTAATGTAATATTTAAATTTCTAAAAAGGCTTTTAGCTTCAGTCACTCCCTGCTCTACCTGAGCAGGGATTCGCGCATTACCTTCTACCTTGTCGTTTTTCCGGAAGAAGTAGCACGGACATTGTAAAGGTGCCTTAATCGGCACTAACCCCCACTAACAGGAGGAATCAACACCACTTCATCCCCATCATGTAAAGGAGTATCTGGTTCGACAAAATTAAAATTAATCCCAAATCTAGTTACATCCCGCCATTTTTCAAGTTCGGGATGTTCTTTTATTAAATGTTCTCTTACTTGTAATACCGGCGTGTTTTCGGGAAACTCCAAGATTAATTCCGGTACATTATAAGCTTCTTGGTAAGCGGCGAATAGTTTAACGGTAATTTTTATAGAATTGCTCATTGGGCATTGGGCATGGGGTATGGGACATTGTTTTCCCAATTATTATTATCCAAAAGAGGTAAAGCATTTCAATCTTGAGATAGTGTGTTATTTTGCGAACGTCTTCTAAGCTGATAAGCTAAGTGATACGGGAAAAAGAAAAGAATATGAACGAAGATAAAGCTAAAAACCAAGCTGAAAAAACCAATCCCAAAAAAGAAGCACCGGAATTAAGTCCTGAAGTACTTGACAAAATCAAGCATCCTCCATCAATTGACAGCACAATCCGCAAACAATCACCCGAAGAACTAAAAACAAACCCCGCAGTATCCCCAGAAATGCTTGACGATCGGTGAGCAGTTAACAGTGAACAGTGAACAGTGAACAGTGAGCAGTAATGAATTAGAATTTATCAATTCATAACTCATAACTCATAACTCAATAGTTCTAATTTCTTCCCCATCTGCCGATGCCCAATTCCATGTTTCCCCTAATCTATTCTGACGAATTTCTCGAACACCTTACCGGAAGGGGACATCCGGAAAAACCCGAACGTTTAAGCGCTATTACTTCGGCATTGAAAGAAGCTCCCTTTTCCAATCAAATTGAATGGATCTCGCCAACTCCTATTAGCGAAAATTCCCCAATCCCCCTGATTGAGGAAATTCACTCGCCGCGTTATATCCGTAAAGTTAAGGAGATTGCTACCGACGGTGGTGGTTTTTTAGATACCGATACTTATGTTTCTCCCCGCAGCTATGATGTGGCATTGTTAGCGGTGAATGCTTGGCTGGATGGGATGAATATCGTATTGGAAACTGGTAAACCTGCTTTTGTATTAGCACGTCCTCCAGGGCACCATGCAGAAAGCGACTATGGTATGGGATTTTGCTTGTTTTCCAACGCAGCGATCGCAGCTATTAATGCTTTGAGGGAACCGGAAATTAACCGCGTTGCAATCCTTGATTGGGACGTACATCACGGTAACGGTACTCAAGCAATTGTAGAAAATAATCCCCAAATTGTATACTGTTCCCTGCATCAATATCCCTGTTATCCAGGAACTGGTAAATCTTCAGAACGGGGTATAGACAATAATGTATTAAATTTACCCATTCCTCCCAGTAGCGACATCAGCATTTATCAACCAGCATTTGAGAAAGAAGTATTGCCTTTTTTATCAAACTTTCAACCAGATTTACTTATAGTTAGTGCCGGTTACGATGCCAACGCCGACGATCCCTTAGCAATGATAAATTTGCAACCAAAAAACTATGGTTTATTTACGGAATATTGCTTAAAAGTAACGAATAAAATCTTATTTGGTTTAGAAGGCGGTTACGATTTGCCAGCACTTTCTCAATCAGTTGCAGCAACTATTGAATCAATTATCAATTATCAATGAACAATAATCAATGAACAATAATCAATGAACAATAATCAATAATCTTTGATCGGCTATCCTTGAGGCATGTCAGTTCAATTATCAATTATCAATTGTTCACCCGGAGGTGTGGATCGTCAAGCAATACTATTCGGTTAAGAAATCCAAAATTTTTAAGGAGGGTTAGGGAGGATCTAAGCCTTAACCGAGTAGTATTGGATCGTCAAGTGCCCACAAAACGGAATCGAGGAGCCAAAGGAAGGTGGAAAATATTTTTTGCTTTCCACGGATGAATCAGGGTGGCTCGTATCCATTTTAATATGAAAGTCATTGATAATTGATAATTAATAATTGATCGTTAATAATTGATAACCGATCATTGATAATTGATCATTGATTAAACCGACGCTTCCTTTTCAACACCCTTAATTGAAACTTCTTCAAAAACGTCTAAATCAAACCAAAATGTGGTGCCGATACCGACTTCGCTGACCAAAAATACCTGAGTATTATGTTTATCTTCAAGAATATTTCTGACAATCGATAATCCCAAACCAGTACCTTCGAGGGTATGAACCCGGTTTTCAACGCGGAAAAAGCGATCGAAAATGGCTTGTTGATCTTCTTGAGGGATACCAATCCCTGTATCGCAAATTTCTACGCGCACCCGGGGCTTTGAAGTATTTAACTCTGAGTGCGATCGCAATTGGTAAGCGCGGAGTGCGACTTTTCCACCGGCTTTAGTGAACTTCATTCCGTTACCGATTAAATTAGCTAATACTTGTAGCAATAAATCGTAATGTCCTCTTACCAAAGGCAAATTAGGAGCTATATCTTGAATTAATTCAATACCTTTATCTCTAGCATTTAATTGATAAGTACGCAGGGTTTGTTCGATGGCTTGTCCTAAATCGACTCCATCCATGTTGTAGCTGCGTCCAGATTCTAACCGTGATAAATCTAGTACATCATTAACTAAACGAGCAAGTCTATCAGTTTCATTATTAACTGTTTGTAAAAATTCTTGTCGTTGTTCTACACCCAAATCTTCGCCGAATTCGTGCAAAGTTTCAATAAAAGATTTGATATTGAATAAAGGCGTTCGCAATTCGTGGGAAACATTGCTGATAAATTGACTTTTTGCTTCATTAAGTTCCACCTCGCGAGTGATATCTTGTATGGTAATCGCAATACCTTTGATACTTTCTCGCTGCTGATTAATAACAGTAGTTAAAAGAATGCGAATAGTTCTTTTGATGGGTTGAGCGATCGTAATGCGAAATTCAGCTTTTTCAAGCTCACCTAAAGTCATTTTGGGCAAATAACGATTAATTTCTACCGGTATGGGCGCAGGTAAATAATCCAACACGCTATTACCAACCACTTCAGCTTCTTCCCAACCAAAAATGCTTTTCGCAGTAGGATTGATTAATATGACCTGCATATCGTTATCAATCAAAACCGCACCATCGGCAATAGTAGAAACCAAAGTTTCCAACTTCGCTTTTTCAGCAGTTAATTCTTCAATATTTTGTTCTTCATAGCGCTCCAAACGCTCAGCCATTTCGTTGAAGCTGTAAATTAACTCATTGAGTTCGCCAGTAAATTCTAACTCAATGCGCTGCTTAAAATTACCCGCAGCAATTTGTTTTACCCCCACCAACAATTCCTTAATAGGCTTGGTGATAGTCAAAGCATTAATTACCCCTCCCAAAATCACCATTACCCAAATCGAGATAAACACCGCAATCGTGACATCACGGGTAAAATTGGTAGAGATTACAGCAGTTTGATTGGGGTTAATACCAACCGCCAACACACCCAAATATTTATCGTTCGCTTTTAAAGGGACAAACACATCAGTAACTTCCCCATCCGGTGAATTATGGTGGCGCACCATTGGCTTTTCCACATCAGCAGCATAATCTTCCGGAAGCTGAATTCTACGTTCAATAGTCAGCGAATTTCCTACCTCCGGTTCCCAAAAAGGAATACCAAAAAAGATTTTACCCTCTCGATCGGCATAAAGCATATAGCGCACGCTAGAGGTGCTGCCATAGAAAAGTTGAGAAAACTGTGCTATAGAACTATAATTTTCATCAGCCAACAAAGGCGCAACATTTGCAGCCAACAACAGACCCAAATCTCGCCCAAAACGAGTATCATTTAGACGCGCATCCTGTTGAATAGTATTCACTGCCCAAAACGTCAAACCGCTCATCACCAAAGATACAATCAAGGTGACAGCCGCCAACAGCCTTGTTTGGAGATTAAAATCTGACCACCAATTGGCGATCGCTTCTTGAATTGTTTTTGAAATAGCCAGCATCTTAAATTAAGTTGTCGTAGTTTTTTTAAAGACAACCCCAACAACTAAAAATTAACAGCTAATTTGACAAACAGGGAAGAAAGTTGGGAATTGGGCATTGGGAATTGGGGATTGGGCATTGGAAATTGGACTTCGGGAATGGTGGAGATAAGGAGATGAGCACACGGAGATAGATCATTTTTTACTAACTCATAACTCATAACTGCTCGCTGCTCACTGCTCACTGCTCACTGCTCACTGTTAACTGCTCACTGTTAACTGCTCACTCGATATCCAAT
>JBCBQE010000128.1:0-11039 GCA_039820385.1 Cyanobacteria bacterium J06635_10 | reverse complement strand
CAAATTCTCGAAGGTAATAACAACCAACAGCAAGAAAACTTACAAGCACTTAGAGAATTTGAGTCAGACTTTCTCTGGTTTGAGTATTCGCTTGATTTAATAAATTTAGATGGCTTTCGAGCTTTTCTGTGGTTTTGGTTAAATTATCAACTTGGCTAGAAACTTGTGAAATCGCTTCTAATTTTTCCCTAAATGCTTGTAAAGTGTTTTGCTGTTGGTTATTATTACCTGCGAGAGTTTGAGTAAGGCTTTCTCTGGTTTGAGTATTCGCTTTATCTAACAGAGTTAGATTACTCAATACAGAAGCTGTAGTTTCGCTTAAACTATCGACCTGGCTTTTTAAAATTTGGGAAGACTCGGTTTGATTTTTACTACTATCAGCAACTATTTGAGTTAACTGCTTATTTAATTCACTTGTATCTTCTACAAGCTTTAATAATTTTTCTTGTTCGATTTTACTGGTATTTAAGCTACTTTTGATTTGTAAATTCAAGATAGTAACTATTAATACAAATATTACTGATACCGTTGAGAGAATTAGCACTGTCATCCCTAGTTTTATCCTTAGCGTAAATATAATTAATAATTCATCCTATGTTTAGTATTGATAAACTATAGAACGATACATCATCATATAGTAAGTAAAGCAATTTTGTAGAGTAAAAACTTTACCATTAAACATTATTTCAAAAAAATTAATAATACGAGAGCTTCTTGCTCCCTTGAAATTATCGAATTCAATACAACTTAATTAATTTGAATTTGGAATTAGGGTGGTGAGGCATTGGGTTGCTCAACTCTGGGAATACGGCAAGTTAAGCAAGCCTAGGGCTTATATTTTTAAGAAAAGGCAGGCAATTCCCCCCATGCCCCCTGTAAGCCGCTGTCAGCATAAAACTAGTTAAAAGCCTGTAAAAGCATGCATCTTCCGCCCATAAAGGAAACGCTCCGCGTACGCGTTGTGACTCGTCAGAGTAACATCAATTGGGAAGACCCGCTGAGCTATAGCTACCGGAATGACGATTCCACCAGACTTTATAATACACCTGCCTGTTTAAATATTTAATAAACGGGCAAGTGTCTGCGGTAACGGCAGCACAATCAAAATTAACACCGCAATTGCTAAAAGTCCAAAAATATCCCGTTTATTATCCAATTCAGTGACATCGTTCAAAGCAGGTTCGTCTGTAAGACGTGCAAATATCAAGTAAATTGCCCATAATAAATATTCTGACTGAATTAAGGAAAGTAACAGCAATAATAAACGAGCGATTTGTCCAATTACCATTGCTGTTTTTTGTCCAAACATTGCATGGACAATATGCCCACCATCAAGTTGTCCTACAGGCATCAAATTTAATGCTGTGACAATAATTCCCAAAAAACCAGCTACCGCTACCGGATGTAGGTCTATTGCCATGTTAGAGCTTAACTGAGAACCTAGGGTCAATTTCGATACTAACGCTATTAATATTGAATGACTGGGATTTAAAGCATCAGTATTTAACAGTCGTGCTTCGTCATTCATCGGAACCACTTCCGAGTTCATCAAACCCCATACTAGAAAAGGCAAACTTGCCACAAAACCAGCAAAAGGTCCTGCAATGCTAATGTCGAATAAAGCTTTACGATTGGGTACGGGACTACGCATCTGAATAAATGCACCAAAGGTTCCCAAGAAAAATGGCATGGGAATAAAATAAGGCAGCGTAGTGCGAATTTTATAAAACCTTGCAGTTAAATAGTGACCCATTTCGTGTATGCCTAAAATGCTTATCAAAGATAAGGCATAGGGTAATCCTTGCAATATTAAAGCCGGATTAGACGGTACAGAATTTGCTTCAATGCCAGCAATCCTCGTTCCCACTAAAGTAGTAGTTAACAAAGTCGCTCCCAGCAACAATAGGGCTAATCCCGGCCTAGTTATTTGTTCTGGTTGGGGTGAATCAGCTTTCTTCTGCTGATGATTGGGTACTAGTAAAAATATTGGTTTGCCATTAAACCCTTCTTGAAAAATTAAAATGAAGCGATCGCCAAATTGTGCTTCGATATTTTCCTTTATCTGCTTATAGGCAATTGTAGCCGAAGTTCTTAACTGACCCCGACAAATAACCACTTGAGGACGGTATTCAATATTTTGAATATAGTATACAGACCAAGGAAAGCACGAACGCAATTGACTTTCTTCTGTTGGCTCAATAGGACGCACTGGTACTGATTTTACGGTAGGATGTATAGCCGATTGTGTTTCGAGTGCTTGGGATGAATTTTTCTGTTTTTTTAAGTCACTACGTCCCAACTCAAATAATATCCAGTATAACAAAAAACAAACTATTAATGGCCAAACAACTAATGCTGATGGTAATTGGGTTGAATATTTTATAGTCCAACCAGCCCATATTATCGGTGGTGCCATCAAAACTAACCACAACAGCCAAGGTGGAGTTCTTGTTACTTTTACAACAGTTTGTTTGATTGTATAGTAAGTAAATATTCCTAAAATAATGAGAAGCCAGAATGTCATTTTATTTTCAGTTATTCTGTTGGGAATGTCTTGGTGTAGTATCGGATCTGCATTTTTTGTCGAAAGACGGATCGTGAAACCTAATTTTTAGCAGAAACTTTTTTTAAGTTGCCTGCTGACTTAACCCTCGTATTAATACCCATTTCAAGCAATTCCTCTCTTTAAGGCGATCTTTTCTTATGTGCCCCCCATGGACAGAACCAAGTCATCAAACACACAAGCCACCACGGACAATTCTGAACTCTCTAATTGCCTTTCCTCCCAATCGGGACACACTAGGAGGAACCGCTTATTTCATTGTAAGAAACGAAGGCAATATTCTCATAGACTGTCCCGCATGGGACAAAAATAACCAGGATTTTCTAGAAAGTAATGGTGGTGTACGTTGGTTGTTTATTAGTCATCGCGGTGCAATTGGTAAAAGTGCAGAAATTCAAAAAACTTTTGGCTGTGAAATTTTAATTCAAGAGCAAGAAGCTTATTTATTACCTGAATCAAGAGTAACTGCTTTTACCGACAAATTTACTATTGATTCGGCATTGCAATTAATTTGGACACCCGGTCATTCTCCCGGTTCGTCTTGTTTTTACTACAATTCGGAGGGAGGAATATTATTTTCCGGAAGGCATTTAGTCCCCAATCGCGAAGGAGAACCAGTTCCTTTGAGAACATCTAAAACTTTTCACTGGCCGCGACAAATTAAAAGTATCAAATATTTATTAGAAACTTTTACTCCTGAAACACTCCAATACATTTGTCCTGGTGGAAACACGGGTTTTCTTAGAGGAAAACGTCTTATAGATAACGCTTACAATCGGTTAGCTAATCTTGATTTAGCAGAATTAGAGAAGGCGCAATCCCTTCTTTGAAGTAAGAAGGGTGGAGAAGGAAACGGGGCTATATTAAACTTATCCCGGCATGGCAAGGCTTTGTCCAAAATAAATAGGTTTTAACAAGTAATTTGGAGCGATGCAGGCGGCTTAACCCAGTATTTTAGTTAAAAACAGGTTATTTGAGCCGCCGAAAAGCAAAGGCTGGATTTTCCTCGGAGATTGGGAAGAGTAGCTAGATCAAATAATTTAAGACTCTTAACTCCTAACACAAGACTCCTAACTCCAAACACACAGACCTTAAATTTAGGAGTTTTTGGCTAAAAATTCTACTGCTGCTTGATATTGAATGTCTGATGAAGTCGTAAACTGCTGGAGTCTTATTGGTTCAGAGGTAACAACCTTATCGGGAGTAATGCCTAGTTTGTTTATATCTCGATGACTGGGGGTTTCATATTTAGCGATTGTCACCGCTAAACCGGAGCCATCCGATAGTTCAAATAATGATTGTATTAAGCCTTTACCAAATGTTTTTTCTCCTACGAGAGTTGCACGATGATTATCTTGTAGTGCCCCTGCAAGAATTTCGCTAGCGCTAGCTGTTCCTTGATTTACTAATACAACAAGTGGATCTTTTGTTAACGCCGAACCAAAAGATTCAAAGCTGCCTTGAATACCTTGCCGGTTTACCGTATAAACTACGATACCTGAATCTAACCAAAGACGAGCAACTTCTATTCCAGCTTGTAACAAACCACCCGGATTGTTTCTCAAGTCTAGAATATAAGCATCAGCGCCTTTTTCTTCCAATGTGCTAACTGCGCGAGCTAATTCGGTAGAGGCGTTGGCATTAAATTGAGTCAAGCGGATATAGCCAATATTGTGTTCTTGATTTTTTTGCAATTTGGCAATTACCGGATTTATGGTGATGCGATCGCGTACGATTAAAATTTCTTTCTGAGAAGCACCATCTCGTTGTATGAGTAAGCTAACAGCAGTTCCAATTCTTCCACGCATCAAGTTAGCTGCTTCATCAAGAGTCAGATTTTTCGTAGGGGTACCTTCAATTTCGATAATGCGATCGCGTGGTTGAATACCTGCTTTTTCTGCTGGAGAACCTGCAATGGGTGTAACTACTTCTAATTTTCCTGTTTCGGGGTTTTGAGCAATTTGCAATCCTACGCCAGTTAACTCCCCAGAAGTATTTACTTGTAGACTACGATACTGTCGGGGGTCTAAAAACCTTGTAAAAGGGTCATCAAGGGTTTTGAGCATATTTTTAATTGCTTCATAAGCTGTTTGGCTATCTTTGAGGCTTGTTTTCAAAGCTTTTTGCTGTACTTGTGCCCAATTTTGATGATTAAACGTGTCATCGAGATAAGTACGATTAACAATTCGCCAAGCTTGGGATACTAGTCTTTGTTCCCTTGTTAAAGCGGCTGCAGGAGAGCAAAAACTACTAAATGCGAGCCAAAATGCCATAAGCAATGATAAGATAGCCCGAAAAACCTTTAAATTATCCATAAATTCGACTTTTACTTAATTTTTCACTAAAATTTTTCATCTAAAAAGCCTGCTAGCAACTTTTGGGTAAGATGAAATCTATCTCTCGATTATGTTACTTTTTTTATAGAAGTGCTTTGTTGCCGCTACAAATTTTGGGCAACTGACTTCTAATAATTGGGCAAATAGCGCCCATAAAACGCTATGATCTACTTTGTATCTATATCTATTTTTGGGCATAGGGTGCAAAGAGAACGCAATACATTCCCTTCTGAGAGAGTGTAAAGTTTCTTAAAACTATTACCACTCTGATAGTTTAAAAGTAAATTAACTTTTTTGCTGTCTGCTCAAATCTCAAAACAGTCTTTCCTGACTATTGAGATAATTATCAACCGCAATTTATATCTAGGAATCTGGGTTGTATGACCAACGTTTACGACTGGTTTGAGGAGCGCTTAGAAATCCAAGCGCTTGCTGATGATGTTACAAACAAGTACGTCCCTCCTCACGTTAATATTTTCTACTGTTTGGGTGGAATTACTCTTACTTGCTTTTTAATCCAGTTCGCGACTGGATTTGCAATGACTTTTTACTACAAGCCAACTGTTACTGAAGCTTTTTCTTCAGTACAGTACATCATGAACGAAGTTAGCTTCGGTTGGTTGATTCGCTCCATTCATCGCTGGTCTGCCAGCATGATGGTTTTGATGATGATTTTGCACACCTTCCGAGTTTATTTAACTGGTGGATTCAAGAAGCCCCGCGAATTAACTTGGGTAACTGGTGTAATCTTGGCTGTAATTACCGTTTCTTTTGGGGTAACAGGCTATTCTTTACCTTGGGATCAGATCGGCTACTGGGCTGTGAAAATCGTTAGCGGTGTACCAGAAGCAATTCCCGTAGTCGGAGTTTTAATTTCTGACCTATTGCGTGGCGGTTCTAGTGTGGGACAAGCTACTCTAACTCGTTACTACAGCGCTCATACTTTTGTACTGCCTTGGCTAATTGCCGTATTTATGCTGGCGCACTTCTTGATGATCCGCAAACAAGGAATTTCGGGTCCATTGTAATTTTGAGTAACGAGTCAACAGACTGGTTAAAATGTAGATGTGCGGGTTAAAACAATTAATAGCTAACCGCTTCCTGCATATATACAAAAATATCATTTTCAATCGGTGCGCTGGGGCATCTCGTTTGGTTAGTAAAGTATCTCCGAGATTGCCCTGCACCAGCAGATCGTGTCTAATGGGATACCACCAGTCCCCCAGAAGCCGAGACTTACTCGTAAGAAAAGTGTAGAACTATGTCAACAGACGGTTTTACCTTCTTACAACAATAAACTGAAGCAGAAGAGTACCTAAAAAATGGCAACAGTAAAAAAACCCGATCTAAGCGATCCAAGTTTAAGAGCCAAGTTAGCAAAAGGCATGGGTCACAATTACTACGGTGAACCTGCTTGGCCAAATGACTTGCTCTACGTTTTCCCAATTGTAATTATGGGTTCTTTCGCCTGTGTTGTAGCTCTAGCAGTACTAGATCCTGCCACAACAGGAGAACCAGCAAATCCTTTTGCAACACCTTTGGAAATTTTACCTGAGTGGTATTTGTACCCAGTTTTCCAAATTTTGCGTTCGCTTCCTAATAAACTTTTGGGAGTGTTAGCAATGGCTTCTGTACCTCTGGGATTGATTCTTATTCCCTTTATTGAGAACATCAATAAGTTCCAAAACCCTTTCCGTCGTCCTGTAGCTACTACCGTATTCCTTTTCGGAACCTTGGTTACCCTTTGGTTGGGTATCGGTGCTACCTTCCCCCTAGATAAGTCCTTGACTTTAGGATTGTTCTAAATCGGTTCGTTACGAACCTGCTTTGACGCCTGTGGGTTTCTCTAGGAAGTACTTATTTCCATGTACTTTTGAGAAACCTAACGGGCGTCAATTTTAATTTCACCCTATGCCGAAGATGCTCAGAAATCTACAATATCTTCAAAAACATCAAGTAATACCAAGAAGGTATTCACCCTTATAAGCATATCGGCGCTGCGAATTGCCGCAAGCTGAGCCGTCCGGCGGCACCTCTGTCTGTATTTGCGGAAATAGGGTTTCAATCAAATATAAGCCTGCACGGTGCCGACATTACTAGATTTTAGTAAGTATATTTGCTTGTTGCTTTTTCAAAAAATTATACTAAATAATGACTGTTTATAATCTATTAAAATCCCTGATAAACAGTATGTGTTTGCTGTGTAGGTCCAGATTTGAGGTAGATATGAATGTGTTAGCTAGCACAGAGAAATGCTGCGAATTGCAATTAATGAATTCAGATGTAGTAAGCTTTTCTTGATTTATATTTCTTGCCGTATGTTAGAGAATTGGTATAAGGTGGTACAAGAATTAACTATTTGATTGGTTGCGGACTAAAATAAGTTGTTATTGAGTCAGTTCTGATTTAAATTTAGTTTATATCTGGGATTTTTCTAAATTAAGAAGAGCAAATATGATTTCAAAATCTAAAGTTTATAAACTATAAAAGATGTAAGTAAAATTAATCCACTTATATTTAAGTCAAGGTCAATGCTAGCAATTGTGGAGCAAGACCATCTGACGGTGAAGAGCGAACTTAAGCTTCTAAACCAGGTACAAAAATGGTTTGAACGATTCTGTCTGCGTAATTTGTCTGGGCTTAGTTGGTTGGAAAGCCAACAGTATCGACTTAATCTAGCATTAGCTGAAGGTTTTACTAATGCTGTTCGTCATGCACATCAAGCTTTACCGCCAGAAACAAACATTGATATTGATGTTTTGTTGTGGAATGACAAACTAGAAATTAGAATCTGGGATTACGGTAAACCATTTAATCCAGATGCAATAGACGAACCAGAACCGGGTACTCTGCAGGTAGGCGGGTATGGATGGTTTCTATTACGGCGATTAGCGGATAAAGTGGTTTACCAACGTGATGCTGGCGGCAGAAATTGTTTGCTCATAGTCAAGTATGGTACGCAGGAAAATTAATTAAGACTGTCAATTAACTACATCAGTCCTATTTACCCCTATGATTGGTTAAGAATAGATGTCATTAAATTTTAATAACTGCATTTTTTCTTATAATTTTACGTGCTTGTGTTTCTCTTGAAGTCTTAGAAGAAGCACATTATATGTGTTAAATCAAGTCCGGATGATTACTTATAATCAAAATGCATCTACATCTCACGCCAAAACGGATTGCGATACGCATTCATATTAGCCGTTGCATAATAAGTGGACAAATCTATCCAAATCTGGATAAATCGTGACGCACTTGCCTGATCTCAACGGCTAGTTCAGGACTACTGCCCAGATTTTCACTGGGTTTCTCAACACGAATCACTATTGATGTACCGACCTCCACAAGTCGTCCAAGTTGGGATTTCTCCTCGTTCCTTGTAGAGCGATTGCTGAGATGGGCTGTAAACGCCAGTTTGTTGAAGAACTCATGACGGCGTACCGACTTGAGCAGCTTGTTCAGACGATACCATGATGCCCATACGTGTCTACGACCAGCCATCACAACTGGGAGAGCGACATGGGCAGGTAAAGCTTCACTAAGCTTCATTGCTCTACGAGCAATAACGAGTCCAGCCGCAGTATCGGAAGACATTCCGTAAAGCGACATGAACTTGGTCAAACCAATCAATGAAGTTAATCGCGGATTGACTTTGATAACTTGAATACCTTTGTTGCGGCATTGTCGTTGAAGAATATCGTTGAAAGCTGAATAGGCAAAGAAGTTGAGCATTCTAGCGTAACGACGACCTTCTTCTCGCATCCGCTTTTTCTTTGCAGCGAAAGAAAGATTCTCTATGACTATCGCACACCCGTAGAGTTGTGCAATCAGTACCAATTGTCGAATTGCGTCCGCGAGTTGTGCTTCTACTTGTCCGGAGCGCTTGGAGTGCAAATCCAGCTTGATTTGTCCCTTGGCTACTGGATTGCCGTTGAAATCAACATAACACCACCCGATAACACCAGGATTCAAATCAACTCCTAGACAACCGTATCTAACGGGCTTTGATTGAATGGGAACTTCCGTGACCTCTACAGATACCGCTATATACCAACGATTGTTTTTGTAGAAAATCCTCCAGGTCAGCGATTCTCCTTTTCCAGCAGGGATAATAGCGCCAGTATTTTTGTTCACTGCACGTCTCATCAAAGCCGCTTCGAGGCAGTCCTGACCATAGGGAAAGACTAAATCTCCGTAAACATATTTTCCACCAAACTCTTTCTCCCACTCAACTGGCACTCGAATTTTGAGTTGTTGTTTTTTGATATCATATTGACATATTTGATTGCCGTTGGACTCGCCTTGAGACCCTACTAGTGGAAAGTTGAATTCTGTCCCAAAATTGACTTCGATAGGAGAGTCGGCAAGTTTTTCTAGCTTGCGTTTTTGAGCAAGAATATAACGAGTCTTGTGGTGAATTTTGAATCGAAGTTCGTGTTGAATACTTTTGAACTGACTTCTATTCAGCCTACAAGAAACATTTGCCTTCTCTAGCTGTTTTCTCCATTTCTCTACTTGTTCTTCAGCCGATTTAATTTTCCCTTCTAGAGTTTCGAGATGAGCCTTTCGACATTCAACAGCGGAACTCATCTTGCCTTCAATATCAATCAACAAAGAATTTGCTTGTCGTTTATTGTATCCAAGATACAAGCAATTCTTGGTTTTGTTTTGTTTTTGATACATCACTTTCAATCAAGCCCTTCGCAATATTCCGGTGGGATTTCTGATTCTTTGAATACTTGAGAGCATATCGAACAAGTGATTTTGGTAGTTCCGCCGTGAATGTTTTGGTTCCCATCTCTAAACTCCTTTGTTTATGACCTTGCGGTCACGCTTCGCTAACGACCATGTTTCTACTATATACCCAAATATTCCAGATATCAACTATTTTTTTGCGGTCATTTCAAATTATACTGTACAGATTTGACCATGTTGTCGACTAACTTCTGATTTTTCCTACTTCTAGAACCGTACAGTCTCGCTGAAAATACGGTAACAAGCTCTATCATATCTCGTACCAATTCCGCCTCAAACGTGCTGTCCTCCTTGGTTTTGTTGATGATGACAACCTCTGTTTGAAACTCATCACACATTGCAAACACCAACTCCGAGCCAAATCGCAGCAATCTATCTTTGTGGGTAATAACAAGTCTTTCTACTTGGTTCGTCAAGATAAGCTTCAAAAGCTTCTTGAGTCCTTTTTTCTTGTAGTTGAGACCACTTCCTAAATCTTGTATTGCTTCATACTCCCAACCTTTGGCAACGCAAAACTGCGACAGTACATCCATCTGTCTAACTAAATCCTCTTTTTGGTCGTGACTTGAAACGCGACCATATATGATAGTCTTTCGTTCTTCCTTCGCTGGCTTGGTTGTCATTCTGAGGATATCAGATATGTAATACCTACGATGTCCGCTAGGTGTTCTTTCACAACGCAGCCTGCCAGCATCCGACCATCTTCTGATTGTTTTGACCGAAACTCCTAATTTTTCCGCAGCCTCCCCAATACTAACTGTCATTTCCGATTGAATAGTGTCCATAATAACTACCTTGATTACTACAGACAATTATATGGACATTTCGGAATTTTTGTCTAGTTTTGGGTAGAGATTAGCTAACAGTAGCAAGCCCCAACTGAAGGTGAACATGAACTATGCCCGCACGGCGTTGCGTGTCCGTACCTTTATATCCTCCCGAAGGGACTTAGGACATAGGGCTTAGTGTGGCTCAGGGTGACACCGGGGCCTATAGCTAGCCATTTAAGTACAAAATAACTATTTTTTCGTTACCATCAAGTAACAGAATCAACCTAATGTAGTCAACCGCTACCCTACGGAAACCCCTGCGGGGAATGCGGAAGTCAAAAGTCAATACCAATTTATTTTGTTATTAGCAACCGGTAAGAGGGTTGGGGGAAATATTTCCAGTAACTGGATACTCAAAGTTCTCGATTTATCAACAGAAAACGGAAATAACATAATTTGGTCGAAGAATGAACTTGCTACTACTGGTAGCCTTGAACTTGCGTAGCCTAATTATAATTATTCATCCGTAGATAATATTAGCTTCATTTGAATATGCAAATAAAACAATCTTCTTTGAAAGTAAAGAATCAAAATTAAGTCATATCCCCAAAC
>JBCBQE010000127.1:0-11086 GCA_039820385.1 Cyanobacteria bacterium J06635_10 | reverse complement strand
CTGATGATCCGGAGAGCTGCTTAGGTAGCTCTCTTTTTTTTTCACTTTTTCTATTTCTAGATAAAAATACTGTAGCGTGAGGATAATTTCTTTAACAAATTTTAATCCAAATTTAATCAAGGGGTGTGACCCCCTAGGCAAATAATGGTATACTATGTTAAGTAGATGCACCCTGATGATCCGGAGAGCTGCTTAAGTAGCTCTCTCTTTTTTTTTGGGTATTTACACGGTATTAAGCTAGATACCCTCCTGCTTCGAGCATAATTGATAATTGATCGTTGATAAAATTTTTCTTTGCTGGGGAGATATCTGATGTTTGATGCCCTTGTGGTCTTTACCCCAATGACCATTAATAACTAATAATTGATATAATCCCCTCTGCAAGTAGGCGAAAAAATGCAGGGGAATAATAATGAGTGACTGGCGGGAAATAAGTGGTGGTGTTACTGCACCTAGAGGATATAAAGCAGCTGGAATCGCCGCAGGGCTGAAACCTTCAGGTGCACCAGACTTAGCATTAATTGTCTCAGATATAGAGGCGATCGCCGCAGGTGTGTTCACGATGTCGCAGGTAACAGCGGCTTGTGTAGATTATTGTCGTCAGCGGTTACTTGCGGCGCATGGTGCTCGGGCAATTCTCTGCAATGCAGGGCAGGCTAATGCTTCTACAGGTAATCAAGGTTGGTTGGATGCCCTTGAAAGTGCGATGATGTTGGGACAAGCACTTAATATTTCTTCAGATTCGGTGTTGCTAGCTTCAACTGGGGTTATTGGACAAAGAATTAAGATGGATGCTTTTAAAGCGGGTATCCCTAAGTTGGTAGAATCGCTTTCCGAAACTGGATCCGATGCAGCAGCAAAGGCAATAATTACTACAGATTTAGTTACAAAATCCATTGCGCTAGAAACGACTATACACGATCGGCCGGTGCGAATCGGAGGAATTAGCAAAGGATCGGGAATGATACATCCTAACATGGCGACAATGTTGGCATTTGTCACTTGCGATGCTGCGGTTTCTCCTGGGTTGTGGCAAGAAATGTTGAGTCGTGCAGCGGATAGGAGTTTTAATGCAATTACTGTTGATGGGGATACTAGTACTAATGATAGTTTAATAGCTTTGGCTAACGGACAATCTCGCACTCCAGCGATTACAGAAATGGGTGCCGAAGCTACGAAATTAGAAGCGATGTTAACAGCAGTTTGTCAGCATTTAGCAAAAGCAATCGCTCGTGACGGCGAAGGTGCAACTTGTTTGATAGAAGTGCAAGTAAGCGGCGCAACCAATGAAAAAGCAGCGTTACAAATTGCTAAAACCATTGCGGGTTCATCATTAGTAAAATCTGCAATATTTGGTAGGGATCCAAATTGGGGACGAATTGGGGCTGCTGCAGGGCGTGCGGGAGTACCTTTTGAGCAAGATGATTTAAGAATTCAGTTGGGGGATTTCTTGTTAATGGAAAAGGGACAACCCCTCGAATTCGATCGATTTGCAGCGAGTGCATATTTAAAAGATAAAGCAGATGAATCTTTTTTACCAAAGGATGTTGTAGTCACTAGCAATAGTAACGATTTAACAGTCAATCGGGAGACGGTGACGCAAAGCATAGAGGATCCAGTAATAATCGCGGTTAGTGTTGGTAATGGTACTGGTGAGGGTACAGCATGGGGATGCGATCTCAGTTATGATTATGTCAGGATAAATGCTGAGTATACGACGTAAATATCTCAGATAAAAGATTTAGAGGTATCAAGAGGAATTCCAATCTGAGAATTAAAACTTTGCTGAAACATTCTTGTGGGGATGAGCTTCTGGCTCCTTCTTGATATTACAATTTTGTTAACTTAGTAGTCTTGCAATTTGTTACCATAATTTTGACCAAAAATCATAGGGCGCGTTTTTTAGTTGAATGACTAGATTTACATAATTTTAGTCAATTTTTGTGTAGCAGAACGTCAAATACATTCTTGTGAGATGGGCTTTGTGGTCCATCTTTTATATTATTAAATTTGAATATAAATTCACTTTTTTTCATATAGCTACATAAAAAAATATTTTATATAAAAAGCGTAGAATATCCCTTGTTGTAAATAGCCCAAAGTATTAATATACAGTCCAATATTACGGACTTTCGCGATCGAGAGAGTATAAAGAATGATTGAAAGTATTAATAAAATTGACAATAAGTTGCTTAAAAGTTCTGCATATGCTGGCGTGGGTTTTGCGATCGCAACAATTGTGTCTGGAGCAGTTATCGGTATAATAAGTCCCAGAGATAAGGAAGTGAATAAGTTTGGCGTTTATTCTTCGTTAATTGGTGCTGCTGGTGGTGCTGTTTTAGGCTTTGTTTTAACGGGTAAAGAAACAAGTCAAAGAGATAGGGAAAAAATAACTCAAGATAAATCTAAAGATGAAACTTGGCAAGATTGGCGAAATTTTGTAGTTGTTCGTAAAGTTGAAGAAAGTTCTGAAATTACTTCTTTTTATTTGAAACCCCAGGATGAAGGTGAAATTCCTAACTTTAAACCGGGACAATTTTTGACTATTAAACTTGAGATTCCCGGGATTGATAAACCTGTAATTCGCACTTATTCACTTTCAGATTATAGCCAGCAAAATCAATATTATCGACTTTCAATTAAGCGCGAACTTTCTCCGCGAGATTTAGATGTTCCTCCCGGTGTTGCTTCTAATTTTATGCACGATTGCATAGAGGAAGGTTCGGTAATTCCAGCGAAACCACCCAATGGGAAATTTTATCTTGATGTGGAGGAATCTACACCAGCAGTATTAATAAGTAATGGTGTGGGAATAACTCCCATGGTTAGTATGGCGAAGGCTTGTACTGTTGAGAATCCTAACCGCGAAGTTTATTTTGTACATGGTGCAAGAAACGGTAAATCTCATGCTTTTCAACAGGAAGTAATGACTGTAGCCGCACAAAATTCCAATTTAAAAGTACATTATCGTTACAGTCGTCCTCAAGATGGAGATGGAGGTAATTATAACAGTGTTGGTTATGTTGATGTCGATTTGATTAAAGAATTAGTAGGCTTGAATGCCGAGTTTTATTTATGTGGCTCCCCAGCATTTATGGATTCTTTGCGAGAAGGTTTAAAAGAATGGGGAATTCCGGAAAATCAAGTTTTCTTTGAATCTTTTAGTAAAGGAGCTAAAAAATCTACAGAGCAATCTTCTACAATTGTTGATGGAGGTGTTGAAACAGCCGAAATTGTCTTTGCTGAATCTGGTAAAACCCTCACTTGGAATCAGGGAGATGGCACAATTTTAGAATTTGCAGAAGCTAACGGAATTAATCCTGCTTTTAGCTGCCGTGTGGGTGTATGTTTAACATGTAGTTGCAAAATTCAAGAAGGCGAAGTTGTTTATCAAGAAGAGCCTACTGGTACCCCCGATGACGGTGAAGTTTTGATTTGTATTTCTCAACCAAAGACTTCAAAAGTTGTTCTCGATATTTGATTTATTTTTCGCATTACGATAAGGAGACGTAGCATTGCTACGTCTCTACAAGGGTTTTAGTTTTGTTACAAAAATTCAATTATCAATTATCTATATTATGACCAATATTTTTCACAAAGCTACAAATTTATTTAAAGGTTTACCAGCTTCTGCTTTTCTGTGGATGGCTGTAATGATATTTGGTGCAGCAAATGCCATTACTAAACTGTTAACGGAATTGGGTGCACAAAACTTAGTTGATGGGAGAAATCCTATTTCTTCCTGTAATGTTTTATTTGTCGGTAATGTTTGTGCTGCATTCGCATTATTTTTAATTTATGGTAAACAATTACATCCCCGCTATTGGCGACGGTTTACTAAAAAAGATTGGTTGAGTTTAATTTTCGTTTCAATATTATCTGGTGCTGTAGCGCCAGCGTTAGTTTTTGAAGCCCTTGCTCGTACTGAAGTTACTAATGTAGTTTTAATTAGTAGACTTGAACCTCCATTAGTTTTAGCTTTATCTTTTATCTTTTTAAGGGAAAGAGTTAATCTATTACAAGTAATTGGAGCAGTAATTTCTTTTACTGGAATTTGTACAATCATAATTCTGCAAACCTTATTTGAAAATATGATGACGGCGGAGGGATTTTCAGCTATAGGATTAGGAGAACTTTTAACTGCAATAGGTGCTGTGAGTTCAGCAATTGCGACAATCCTGAGTAAAAAAAGTTTAGACAATATAACTCCCGGATTTTACAGTTTATTTCGCACAGTTATAGGAGGAATTATCTTCTTTTTTGTAGCTTTATATCTATATGGCATCAATCATTTTATGGATGTTACTTCGCCATTATTATGGCGGTGGATGATAGTTTATGGTGCGGTAATTGTTGCTCTCGGACAATCATTTTGGTTTATCGGATTGGAAGGTTCTCCATCTTCTAAAATATCTTTAGCTAGTTCTTTTATTCCCATTGCAGGAATAGTTGCTGCATTTTTCATTTTAGGAGAAATTCCTACCCTTTCTCAATATATCGGTGGTAGCATCGTAATTATTGGTATTTTTATCAGTCAAATTGGTATTCGTAAGGAAAATAAGCGTCGAGAGAATCGAGATAAATTAATTAAGAATATAGATAATGAAGTTGGTTTTAAAGGTATTTAATATTGATATTCAGCAGCTAACGCACCATGATAATGATTTTGGTGCGTTACTATTTTTTGTATATCAATTTCTAGATAAACCTTGTAATTGAAATTCAACAGCTTGGATATAACCAGTATTATTAATTGTCTCTGGGGATAACCTTCCACTATCAATTCCATGTTTCACTAAATCTTTGCCATTCACTTCACCAAATCTAACTGCTGATAATAGTAAATTATAACCAGGAACACCTTGATTTTTAAATTGTCCTTGATAAGCCAGAGAAACTAAGTTAAATGGAGTGATATTGTTTACGACTTGGTTTTGTGTAACATTAGAATTCGCAGCAGTTTTATTTGCTAAAGCAGATGGTGTGGCTGTAGTTGCGACTAAAATTGTTCCGATAGTAGCAAGTAATAAACGTTCCATAATTTCGCTCCAATATTTAGTAAAGCAGGCGTAAATCAATTTGTTTTCCTTGATTACTATCATGGTGCATTCACCTGAGAAGCCAATAAATGGTAGATGAGAAATAAATAAGAGATTTATGAGAAACATTAAACATAATTCCCTTTCCCTACCCCAGCGTATTTGTATAATCGGTACTAGCGGTGCGGGTAAAACAACTTTAGCGCTTCAGATTTCCCATTCCTTGATGATTCCCCATTTCGAGTTGGATTCTCTCTATTGGGAAGCGAATTGGGTAGAGCCAACCCTGGATGTCTTTCGTCATCGCGTCGAAGAATCTTTGGTTAGTAATAGTTGGATTGTTGATGGTAATTACAGCAAGGTACGCGATATCCTTTGGGGGAATGCCGATACTCTTATTTGGCTAGATTATTCTTTCCCTGTGGTGATGAGTCGTATTTTGTGGCGAACTTTTTTCCGAGTAGTAACGCAGCAAGAAGTTTGTAATGGCAATCATGAAACTTGGAAAAAAGCTTTATCCAAGGATTCTGTGATTTTATGGGCGTTTCAAACCTACCAGAGACGACGAAGGGAATATCCGATTTTATTTAAAAAGCCTGAATATTCGCATCTCAATATAGTGCGCTTGTCTTCTCCACAAGCCGCACAAGATTGGTTATCGAATTTAGCATGATGTCGATGAATACTCATAAAATCTCCCCCTCTCCTTAACAAGGAGAGGGCTGGGGTGAGGTATTCATGACTATAAAACCTCACCCTCGCTTTACCTACAGTAAATCTCCCCCTCTCCTTAATAAGGAGAGGGCTGGGGTGAGGTATTCATGACTTAAGTCACATTTATCCTCCTACATATTTAATATTTCAACGTTATCATCGTGATATCACTTTTATATCAAAATGGATTGCGATCGTGAAACAACAGATTCGGGAATTTCCTGCATTCAAAATAAATGGTTTTATAGCTTTAGGCTTCGTTGTGGTATTCACCATTTTCGGAATTTGGCAACTTTCTTCAACAATAGAAGATGTCATGCAGCTATTAGATAGAGGTTTGAAAATTGGAGAATTTTTAGCGTTATTTGGTTTAGAAGATACAGCGGAATTTGGTGCTTGGTTAGGAGCGATACTTATAGTAATAGTAATTCCATCAGCGTCTGGTTTTTTGACATTAGAGCCTAATAAGGCTGTAGTTTTAGTATTTTTTGGACGTTATATCGGTACAATCCGCGAACCAGGTTTTTGGTGTACAGTTCCCTTTACTACTAAGCGTCAAATTTCCTTACGAGTTCGTAATTTCAATAGCAAAATACTCAAGGTTAATGATGCTCAAGGGAGTCCAATTGAAATTGCGGCAGTAGTAGTATGGCAGGTGATAGATTCAGCTAGAAGTCGGTTTGCAGTAGACGATTATCAGGAATTTGTAGCCATTCAAAGCGAAACAGCAATTCGAGCTTTAGCAATTCGTTATCCTTACGATGCGCCAGATGAAGCAAATATTCCTTCACTGCGAGGAATTCCCGATGAAATTGCGGCATCACTCCAAGAAGAATTACATCGCCGATTGGAAGTAGCGGGAGTAGAGGTGATAGAAGCAAGACTTTCCCATTTAGCCTATGCACCAGAAATAGCTCAAATGATGCTGCGTCGCCAACAAGCCAAAGCCATGATTGATGCGCGACGACAGATAATAGAAAGTGCAGTGGGAATGGTTGACGAAGCGATCGCACGTTTGACTAAAGACAATGTAGTTGATTTGGATGAAGAGCGTAAAGCTGCTATGGTGAATAACTTATTAGTTGTTCTGACTTCCGAGAGTTACACTCAACCTGTTGTTAATGCTGGTAGTCTCTATGCATAAAACATGAGTAAAAAGAAAAGATTTTTATTGCGTTTAGACCAGAAATTATATGACGTGTTGGAAAAATGGTCAGCAGATGAATTAAGAAGTGTTAACGCTCAAATTGAGTATCTTTTAGCAGAAGCAACGCGGAAGGCTGGGAGATTGAAGAAAGATAAAGGTGAAGAGAAAGAGTCGTAGAATTACATCGGATTTCATGCAACTTATACGTACATTCCGATGGGGAGGGATGTCCATCATACAAGAGTTAATTTTAGTAATATAGGAATAGCTGCAACTGGCCGCCTTTTTTGTACGAGCAGGTGACGGGAACCCATTAAAAATTTTTAATGGGTTCCCTGTGAGCTTTCAACTGATTTTTAACGCAATAATAAGACTGCGGACTGTACCGCACCAACCAGGGTCCACCAGACAATCGCGACCATTCCTATAATAGTAGGGGATATTATTCAGATACTTCAAGTTTAGATTAACTTGAATGTGTTATGCCAGGATGAATATTGTTTTAAGGGTACTGTTGCTGTTACGAATCAACTCTTTAGAAACAGGATTCAAATTGCGTAATTACCGATATTAATGGAGAGCGAAAATAATTTACAGCATGATGCGATTAGCCGAATAATTGCCGACTATCTATTGCGCTAATAGGACAAAAGTGTCACTAATGAAAGTTACCGAAAATTAATATAGACAGCAAGTATCCGAACTTATCCATGGAATTAGCCTTTACATCATTTTTATTTATGTGAAGAAAATTATGGTATTATTCATTTGGAATGAAGATTAAAATCAGGACTTATGCAATTGTTACAAGACTCTGATGGTGGGTGACATCACAAGTCTTATTGTTAGGTTCAAAATTTATCTAAAGCTCACATGCCCCTACAAGAAAAGGCGGCCAGTTGCGGCCATTCCTAAAAATATTAAAGGCAAAATAAAAAATCAACATCTTACTAAGTCGATAACTAATGCAGTATAATGATTATTTTTTCACTGATTAGATTTTTGTTGGATATCAATATGGAAAGCTAAAAATTGCTATTACTGACCATAATGCAAATCTCAAGTTTTCTAATAGCGGCGAAAAAGTGCAAAGTGATTGATTGTATAGAGTCGATAATTGCCAATACAGTTTATCTACCATGAATTCAATAGAAAACAGCAGGAAATTGCAAAGAAATATTCATCTTTGAAAAAAAATCAGAAATACACCTGATTGTATCAGGTGCGATCGCAAAACAAATTGAAATATTTGAAAATCATGAATAAAAAATTACCTATTTTATTAGCGTTAATTTCAGCGGCCTTATTTGGCTCGGCAACTCCTGCTAGTAAAGTATTGTTAGACTCTTTTTCTCCAATGCAGTTAGCCGGATTACTGTATTTAGGAGCGGCAATAGGAGTTATGCCCCTATTACTAAAAAATAGAGAAGTCAAACTTCCCAGATACCTATCAAATAAAAATCGCTTGTATCTTTTGGGAGCTATTTTTTTTGGTGGTATTCTAGCTCCGATATTTCTTTTGTTAGGACTTCAATTTGCTTCATCTGCTTCTGTCTCCCTATGGCTAAATTTAGAATTAGTAGCCACCGCAATTTTGGGTTATTGTTTTTTTCAAGACCATTTAGGAACTATTGGTTGGATGGGTGTAGGTGGTTGTGTTCTTGCTGCAATCTTATTATCTTTCGGGGAAGGAGTTGCAGGAATTGAAGCGGCTTTATTGATAACGATTGCCTGTATTAGTTGGGGCTTAGATAACCATTTAACGGCACTAATTGATGGAATAAGTCCCGCACAAAGCACATTTTATAAAGGAATAGTAGCGGGAAGTATTAATCTCTTGTTAGGTCTATTAATAGAGCCATCAAGGACAACTCCATCAAATATTTTTATTGCATTATGTATAGGAATGCTCGCCTATGGAATTAGTATCGTTCTTTATATAACTTCAGCCCAGAGCTTAGGTGCAACCCGCTCTCAAATGCTTTTTTCCTCTGCTCCTTTATTTGGAATTTTGTTTTCAGCTTTGATTTTAGGAGAAAAAATTGCTCTGTTTCAGCAGATAGCATTATTTCTAAAAATAGGTTCTTTATTCGCACTATTTCAAGACCAACATAGCCACCAACACCAGCATATAGCGATCGCCCACCAACACCAGCATAATCATAACGATCGGCATCATACTCATGAACATCTAGGATTTTCCGGTTCAGTGGTACATTCTCATTGGCACGAACATCAAGCGATCTTTCACACTCACTTTCATTTGCCAGATATTCATCATCGCCATCAACACGACTAAATCTTCCCTTTTAATGGGATAAAATTACCATCGATGAAAGTGATTTGAGCAATATATTTACATTTGGCGAGTACAGTTTTTCAGCCATAAATTCCCAGTAGCTCCTCCTTACTTTGAAGCGATACATTCAAAATCTTTCAACTCAAAGGGGCACCAGTCACAAAAAATCCTTCATTTTTTAGTAATTTCAACCTATTCCCAGGAATACCCTTAAATAAATCCTTAGTCCAATCTTTCGCCGCATCTTTGCCGATATTTCCCAAATCCTTCGATAATTCTTCCAAAATCGACTTAAAAATAAAACCCGCAGTCTGTACTACTCCCCAAACTACTAACAAATTCATAGCTTGTACTTCTCAACTTTTTCCCGAGTATAACGAATTAAGTTAGAGCGATTCGCCAAAATTTCACAAAATATCTGTCGTAATATATACAAATACGATTTATATAATCCCGGGTTTTTCTCAATAAAAATACTATTTTTATCTATTGATAGTGATTTTAAAAACTTATTACACTGATGCTTAAATAACAAATCTCATAATTGGACGAATCAAGTCATAGGGTTCCCTTAAAAGTTTTTTCTTCTAAAAAACTTTTAAGGGTTCCCGTCATGGGTACTCCTCAAATCGATCATCCATAGTCAACCGCTTGCGTTCGTAAAAAGTCAGAGCGATAAGCCGCACGGCGAAGGCTTATCGCCAAATTTTCACAAATACCATTGATATAATGTCGGATTTTCTCAATGAAAATACTGATTTTATCTATAAATAGTGATTTTATAAACTTAAGACACTTACAAATAGGTGATAAATATAACGTCTAAACAAAAAAAAATCAGTAATTAGTTACAAAAAAATACTAAATTTGTCACAGTTGAGAAAAATGTCATTTATAATGAGTATTTTTTTCATTAAACTCACGAAATTACGTTGTTTTCTTAGACGTGATATAAGTCACCCTTACGGGTATCTCCTTCGGAGACGCTTCGCGAACGGCAGTCGCTCATGGGGGAAACCCCCAAGACCGCGCTGCCTCACTTTTTCAAGTAAAATAAATTTATATATAATCTGTTTGGACCTATTTTTTGTAATCTTATTTTTTACCGTTAAATCAAATTACTAACAGAGACGATTTGTAAATAAGCAAGGGTTATTTACAAAATGTTATGTAGAATGCAACCTATGAAAAAGGTAAAAACTCGACATTGCCAATTTTGTTAAATATACTCAAAAAACTCAAAAGAATTAAACAACTTGCTTGTATAAAATATACTTGAGTGGAATGGATTCTTGACCCATTCCAAAAATCTTCGACTCTAGCAAGAACCACTATAATTGACTCAAATAATCACGAGCTAACATAAAACTCGAAATAGATTTAGAATCAACAGCTTCACCTTCTAAAATAGCTTTCTCGAATTCAGCAGGAGTGAAAAATAAAACTTCTATATCTTCATCCTCATCTAACTTAGGCGGTACTTCCAGCTTTTCCAAATCTTCAGCTAGATATGCGTAGATAATCTCATCGGAATATCCCGGTGCGAGTAAAAATTGTCCTAATTTCTGCCATTTACTAGCACGGTAACCCGTTTCTTCCTCAATTTCTCGTTGAATTGTTTCAAAAGGACTTTCATTCTCTTCTACCGTACCAGCAGGAAACTCTAACAGTCTTCCGCTAGCAGCAAAACGATACTGACGCAAAAGTATCAACTTACCATCTGGGGTTACGGGTATAGCTAAAGCACCACCAGGGTGACGAATACATTCCCAATCTCCTTCTGACTTATTGGGTAAGCGCAAGCGATTTACTTCAAAATCAAACTTTCGCCCTTTATAAACAAAGCGCTGCTTTAATAACTGGGGTAATTCTCTACCTAATGCCATA
>JBCBQE010000126.1:0-11156 GCA_039820385.1 Cyanobacteria bacterium J06635_10 | reverse complement strand
GTCGGAAAATATTAAAGATCGATATCTGTCATAATACTTAAATTATCATTTATATTTTAGATTTGGCGATCCAAAATATTTTCCGACCTAAAACGGCATTTTTTCGGTCCTAATACTGATGCCAAAAGGTTTATATAGAAGCAACACAGCCGTCCTATTTATGCTATGGTATATCAAGAAGATTGAATTCGGCTGGTCAGTTTGTTTGATTATGTGTTACAGACTTCTCCGGATGTAAATCTCCTCACCTTGTTAATTCTGGAGACATTGTATGTCGATTTACGTGGGCAACCTTTCTTATGAGGTTGTGAAAGATGACCTGGAGAAGGTCTTTGTGGAGTATGGAAGCGTGAAAAGTATTTATTTACCAATTGACCGAGAACAAAATCGGATCAGAGGTTTTGCATTTGTTGAAATGGAGACGGATGCAGAAGAAGCTACAGCAATAGAATCTTTAGATGGTGCTGAATGGATGGGTCGCAGTCTAAGAGTTAATAAAGCCAAGCCAAAACCATAAAAAATACCCTGTGGTCATATATGGTAAGGAAATATTAGCTCGAGATACAATAGAGACTACTAAACCCAATTATAAAATTATTTAACTTTTGAGTATGAAGGGCATACAAGAAGTTTGCCCTTTTTTGCTCGCAATTAATGCTACTGTTGACATTCAAGCATTAATTGCGATATGAAATAGCGTTACTTTAGATAGGAGAAAGAATGACCCAAATAGTTGTAGGCGAAAATGAAGGAATTGAATCGGCATTGCGTAGATTTAAGCGTGAAGTTTCTAAAGCTGGGATCATGCCTGATATAAAGAAACATCGCCACTTTGAAACACCTCTACAAAAACACAAGCGTAAAGCAATTGCTAGATCTAAGCAGCGTAAGAGACGCTTTAAATACTAAAGAAAACCTAAATTTTCTTGATTTTCTCAAGAAAGTTTAGTCGGCAAAAATATTTTGGCGGGTCAATTATCAGTTTCAATTATCAATTGTCAATGGTATATTGACAATTGTCCCTTGTTTATTGATAATTGTCTTTCCTTCTTTAAGCAGGTTTAATTAGTTAATATTGATTTTACCCGTAAAAAGTTCTATTTGCACGCGAAATACCGCTAAAACAGAATCAAAGCCTTATTCAACAAAAAATGTTCCCGCACCACAGAGACGGAACTTTATCTTGGACTATAGGTTAGGCAAGGTGAATTACCCGGTTATCCGCAAGGGGAGTAAGTCGGCACGAATAAACCAAGCGATATTACAGCTTGGGTAAATTGGGTTTTTGGGAAAGCGCGTCTACTTTCGCCTTATCATATAATGTCCGTTTAACTTCTTGCGGATGGGTTTAATTCCCCACCGCTCAAAGGTGAACGAATTGGGTTGGGGTCGCTCATCCCCATAGATATTCCAGCCAACTTCCTTCTTCCTTCTTCCTTCTTCCTTCGTTTTAAATGAGTGTCATTGCGACTGTAAGGAAGCAATCTCAAAGCCTTGCGGTTGCCACGTTTCACTCCGTTCCACTCGCAACGACTATTATGGGTGATTTGCCGGACATCATATTACTACTCCCTACTCTCTCCCAAATGGGATTATAATTTTCAAGGTCAACCTACCTATCACAAATCTACTAAGATTACAAAGAAATTCCCTTAAGCTTCTTAAACATAGTTGTAGCGTATGAATCAGTCATGCCGGAAATAAAATCGGTGACTTGCAGAATTTTGTGATAGCAATCTTGACTTTCATTAAAAAGATATTGCTTCGGTATCATTTGTTTGAAGAATTGAGCTTTATCACCTCTAGATAAAACAGCATCAGCAAATTCGGCGAATAAATGACCTAATACTTCATATCCAGCGATACGAGTACTAATAACGTCTGGATGATTAATTACTTTATTTTCGGTTTCCGAGCGTATATCCTCAAGTACAGAAGCATATTTACTTAGGGATAGCAACTCGCGATCGAATTCACCTGTGAGAATTTCTGGTTCTTTTGACAGAAAAATATTTGCCGCATCTTTTACAAGTTCAGCGATCGCACGAGCGCGTAAATATTTGATTTGTTCTTCGGAGGTGTTCCCTTGTGCTTTGATGTCAATTTCGGAACGTTGAGCGATGGCGTTGAGTAACTGTTTTGCACTTGCTTCATCTATATATCTCATACGAAATCCATCTTCAATATCCACAATTAAATAGCAGATATCGTCTGCAGCTTCCATCAAAAAAGCTAATGGATGTCGCGCCCACCATGCAACCTCATCGTGGCGGCGAATCAATCCTACAGTTTGTGCAACTTCTGCAAATAACTCTTTTTCCGATTGAAAGAAATTATACTTAGAAATACTTTTACCTTGATAACCGTTGAGAATATTTTCAGGAATATAGGATTCTTTAGGGTACTTTGCGAAGGTTGCTAAAGTTGGACAGGTAAGCTGCATTCCTCCTTTTCTAGGCTGCATTTCTAGATTGCTGACAATCCGAAAGCCTTGAGCATTACCTTCAAATAAATTCAAATCAGTTTCCTGAATATCGCTGAGACATTTTTGTATATTTACATACCATTCTTTAAAACCGCTTTGAATTGCATCCTCCCCAGCATGACCGAAAGGAGGATTACCGATGTCATGAGCGAGACTTGCTGCTGAGACGATATCCCCAAAATCTGAAGGATTATAATTTTTAAGATTGTGCCTTTTAATAATTTCGTTTCCGACAATTGTACCCAAGGAACGACCAACACAGGAAACTTCAATACTATGAATTAAACGAGTACGTAAATAATCGTTTTTTGGCAGAGAATAAACTTGAGTTTTATCTTTTAAACGGCGGAAAGGAGAAGAAAATACTAAGCGATCGTAGTCTCTTTGAAAACAAGTGCGTAGAGACTCAGAATCAATAGGACTATTTTGACTCAGTCTTTGTCTCGTTAAAAGTTGCTGCCATTCCATCATAAAATAGAGTCTGCGAGCATTACCATATCATGTTATAGCTAATTCTTTTAGTAAAAAGTAACACCTGGAATACAAATTAATTATTAATACAAATTCTAAGGTTAAGAGATAAGGGTTAAAGATTAAGGTTTAAAAGTTGAATAACTCTTAACTCTTAACTCTTAACTCCTTAATTTCCCCAACATTTTCTTTTCTCTTCTCTATCTCTTTTTACGGTGCTTTTACCCGATTTAAATAAGAATGTAAAATATCCCCTTCCAAAACTTCATGCTCTAGAAGATGTTGGGCCATTTCTTCGAGTAAGTCACGATTCGTTTTGAGAATTAACCGCGCCTGATGATGAGCGCCCTCAATAATTTCTTTTACTTCTCTATCAATCGCCGCTGCTACTATAGAGCTTACAGGACGACGGGAATTATACGAACCATCTAAGAACTCTGATTGCGGTTTTTCCATTGCAACCGGCCCCAGATTTTGACTCATACCGTAAAGCGTAACAGCTCGTTGTGCTAAATCGGTTGCTTTTTGAATGTCATCGCTTGCGCCGGTAGAAATTTTACCAAAAACAACTTCTTCAGCACTACGCCCACCTAAGAGAGTGGTAATTCTGGCGTAAATTTCATCTTCTAACATTAAAAAGCGGTCTTCCTCTGGTAGTTGCAATGTGTATCCTAAAGCACCTACACCTCTAGGAACAATAGAAATTTTCTCAACTGAACCAGATACTAATGCACCAACGATAGCATGGCCGCATTCGTGGTAAGCAACGATTGTCCTCTCAGTTTTGTTGAGTATGCGGGTTTTTTTCTCTAAACCTGCAATTAACCTTTCCAATGCTTCATTAAAATCTGCCATCGTTACCGCTTCGCGATGGGCTCTTGCAGCTAACAGCGCCGCTTCATTGATCAAATTGGCTAAATCCGCACCAGCAAAACCAGGAGTTCGAGCAGCAACTATACTTAAGTCTAAGTTATCTTCTAACTGAACTGTTTGCGTATGTACCCTCATTATTGCTAAACGTCCCATTTTGTCTGGACGATCTACAACTACTTGTCTATCAAAACGTCCAGGACGAAGCAAGGCTTGGTCTAATATTTCAGGTCGGTTTGTAGCGGCAATGATAATTATACCTGTATTCGCTTCAAACCCATCCATCTCGGTTAACATTTGGTTAAGGGTTTGTTCGCGTTCGTCGTTACTTCCTGCAAACGCTCCATTTCCACCTCTAGACTTACCTAAAGCATCTAATTCATCGATAAATAAAATACAGGGAGACAACTGCTTGGCTTGTTCAAATAAATCTCGGACTCTAGCAGCACCTACCCCTACAAACATTTCGATAAATTCAGAACCGGAAATACTAATAAAAGGAACTCCAGCTTCTCCTGCAACTGCTTTGGCTAAAAGAGTTTTACCGGTTCCGGGTGGCCCTATAAGTAAAACCCCTTTAGGAATTTTCGCTCCTAAGTTAGTATATCGATCGGGGTTTTTGAGAAAATCTACTACTTCTTCTAACTCTAATTTTGCTTCATCAATTCCAGCAACATCAGCAAAGGTAACTCCAACTCCGTTACCGCCCCCGAGATAAACCCGAGCTTTACTTTTACCGGCATTAAGAGGATTAGAAGCGCCTCCCATACCGCTGGCGCGGTTAGCTATCCAACCTAACATCAACAATAAGAACAACGGTGGAATCAACCAACCTAAAGCTGTAAATATCCAGTTTCCTCCACCATTTGGTCGGACTCTAAATTCTACATTGTTATCTTCTAACAATTTTGGTAAAGTTTGATCGTTTGGTAAAGGAATGGTAACGTAGACTTTTTCTGGACGTGGAGATTTTTCAGAATTAGACTTTTCAACTTTATCTAAATCTTCTTTTAAGAAGTATTCTACTCTATTTTCACTGACTACAACTTTACCGACTTTACCTTCTCTTACCCGATCGCGAAATTGACTGTAAGGAACCTCAGTTTTGCTTGGGGAATTAAAGATAGGGAAAAAAGATAAAAGTAAAAATAACAATACTACAGAGAACAAACAACCACCAAAATTTTCTTGTTTTGGTGGATTTGGGTATCCATCTTTTTCAATTTGCATTTCTGGGTTTTCAGCTAAGTAAATAAGGTTGTACAGCGAACCTTGTATTTACCCTGATAAATAAATGAAAGTGCTCTATACTAGTGTAAATTAAAACTTTAGGTTTAAGTGTTATCCTAGTGACTGTTATCATCTATTAGGCTATTTTTGGCTAAATAATTATCGAATAGCTACAATATTAATAGAAGTCAATATTTCTATATTTATAGTAAATAAGTATATTTCAGTCAGTGATTAGTAAGTAGCTCGTCGCCAAAAATACTACCAGGCAAAGTTTACGCAAGTGGACTACTAGGGAACCCAGATCCCTTGAGCAATAATAAAGCAATATGGTTAAATGCTTTAAAAGTATCGGACAATACTGCTAGTTTTATCGGACTCTTATTGGTAAAAATGATAATATTACTTATTATTGTGAGATTTATATCTTAGGACTGATGTCAAACTTGTTCTAATGGTTGATGTCCTATACTCTGTAATCAAATATTATAGAAAAAATCTTAAATATTAATCTAAATAAAATTGGTAGAAAAATAAAGAGGAGAAAGCTAATTATTTTAAGTCAAATTAAACACACAATTGCTATAATTCCAAATAAAGGTGATATCGAACAGCTAACCCTAAACCAGAAGCATGAGGGCTTCCCCATGTACCAAGTTTATCAAGTTGTCTTCTATGAATACCAATCTTTTTGTAGTATTTTAGAGGATTTAGAAATTCCCCAAAATAGAATTAAGTTTTATGCAAATTATTTTCAACGGGGAGAGTATTTTTTAGTCATTAAAAGTACAGAATTGCAAGTAGATTGGGTTAAATCTGTTTTGAAATATTTAGGTATAAAAGATTGGGAAATATTTGATACTCCTGAAGCTCATCATTTAATTTCTTCAAAATTTGATAAAATTTCACTTTTTCAGAACACAGCTTATAGTATTATCTAAAGCTACACTTAATTAATTCTTTTAAAGGAGTTTTATTCAAAAACTACTCCTTTATAGTTTTAATGATATTTTTTTACCGCACGGGGTACTATTGCTTTATTTACTGTAATAGTGTCTCAACTTAAAGTAGTTCGCAACTTAAGAAGGGAGAAGAATTCATATGAACTTTCGACAACTCAAGCTTGCTGTTTCCATTGCCAGCCTTAGTGCTGCTATCTTTGCTGTTGACGGTGTAAAAGCGATCGCACAAACTCAAGCTCCTCAAGCATCATCCGAGAAAGTATCCAACAAAGTCGCACAAATTGTGCCAGGTAGAGGGACTCGTTCCGGTCCAAGCTATATTGGAGTAGGTGGATTTATCGGATTTGATGATGATAGTGCATTAGGCGATGGTGCTTTTTCAGTCCTCAGTAAAATCGGATTTAGTAGAAACTTTTCTATACGTCCATCAGTTTTATTTGACGATGACGCTGTATTTTTAATTCCCTTAACAATTGACTTCCCCGTCAATAGTATTGCAGATACAGGAGTCCAAAGAATTAGCGTCGCACCTTACTTTGGTGCAGGAATTTCAATTAATACTGATGATGATGCTGATGATGATGTTGGCTTCTTGGTTACTGGAGGAGTTGACGTTCCCGTATCTCGTAAAATTACGGCAACTGGAGGTGTTAATATTGGCTTTTCTGATGATAATGCCGATGTTGGATTACTTCTCGGTGTAGGCTACAACTTCTAATATTTGTGAATAGGGTGTAGAGATTAAATCAAAAGTTAAAAGTAGTAAAAATTTATTGATTTTTGATTCCCTATTCCCTATTCCCTATTCCCTATTCCCTATTCCCTACTCACTACTCACAATCTTTCAACTTCACACTTCAGCAAAGTTAAAATCAGGTGCAGCCATAACGTAAATAATTGTCGGCAAGTTTGAAGTGCGTGCGTGCATTTTTTCGTAATACTCCGTAAAGTTTCTGTCTGTGGGAGTTGCCATTCCTAAAAATATGATGTCTGCACTTCGTGAAGATTCGTGTAAAACTGTTTCAAAGGAACGATTAGCTTCTACGATCACTTCGGGTATGGCTGATATCCGAAATTTACTCAAGATAGCGTTCATGTTAACTTTTGCATCTTTTGCGCCTGTTTCGGTGGGAACAACCAACTTGAGATGTATATGAGCATTACGCCATTCGATTGTCGATCGCAACATATGAGCGAGCAATAGCATCAATCCACCATTGTCTTGCATTCCTCCCCACCATACATCTATATGGCGAAACCGTCTAAATCCTAATTCGGAATTTTCCCGCAAAACCATAATATTGCGATTGGCTTGATGCAATTGTGCAATCATGTTGCAGTATTTATCTCTACTGGTTACATTCTCGCTGTCTCCCAATAATATGGTGTTGGGTATAATGGGGCCTAATCCATAGGCTTCCACAAGTTGCAGCATTCCTTCAAAGGGATTGGGTGCTGTAACCACACGAACTAATGCTTGCACCTGCTGCTTTTTGAGTTGCTCGCGAATTGTATTTTCAAGCTGGCTTTGTCGTGCTAAGTCTCGCACACCGCTTGGTAATACGCTCGATACTGTAATAAAACCTCGTTTGTGGGTTAGGGCATAAGCTAATTGAATTAAAGACCAACGTTTGTAGGGAGAACCAGAAAATGCTAAGATATTAGGTCGCCAATTTTTGGGATCTTCAACACTACTAATTTGAAAAACTCCCGTGCGGAGTAATGCCATCCAAATTCCTTGACGTACATCTCCCCAAGTAGTGTTTAGTTCCCGTTGTTGCAGCCAGAAAAATATTCCTAACACAATCGCAGCCGCCACTATTGTAGCAACTGCATTGATGAGAAACATTACTCCTAAACAACCAATTCCCCCCAGTAATGATAAAACCCAATGCACTTTAAAACTAGGTCTAAATGAAGGGCTTTTTAGTAATCCTTCGATACTCGCAGAAATATTTAAGACTAAGTAAGTGGTGAGAAAAAACATTGTCAGCACTGGCGCAATTAAATTTAAATCGCCAATGCATACCGCTGCGATCGCAACACCTAGAGTTACCCAGGTGCCAACACGTGGCTCATCATTTTCGCCGCTGCCTCTACCTAAAATGGACATCCAACGCGGCAAAATTCCATCTCTTGCCAAAGCTTGTAAAACCCGAGGTGCAGCCAGAATACTACCCAAGGCACTTGACAAAGTTGCCCCCCACACTCCGAATAAAATCGCCGGTCCCCAAAAAGACATCATTTTCATTGCCAAGGGTACGCTAACTAAGGTTGCAGTATCGGCTCGCATGGCAATTATCAGCGGCAAAATCATGTAGACAAGGTATCCAGTACCGACTGCTGCTAAAGTGCCTCTAGGAATTGAACGACTTGACTTACGTAAATCTCCTGACATACTGACCCCTGACATGATACCAGTAACCGCGGGGAAAAATACCGCAAATACTTCCCAAAATGTCTTGCCATCGGTGGGTATATCCCATGCTTGGGGTGTAACATCTGGTATTGAACTTCCAAAAGCTAAAGACAGTAGGGATAGAACAATAGCTCCCATGATCGCATATTGCGCCTTTACTGCAACTTGGGCAGAAGTCAAAGCCAAAACAGCCACTAATATAGTTGTAATTAAAGCAACATAAGTTTGATTGAGGCTTCCAAAGCTTTGTACTACGCTTTCAGCAAAACCAATAGTGTAAAGAGCAATGGAAAGCGCTTGGGCAAAGTAAAGCGAAATTCCCACCGCACCCCCGACTTCAATTCCCAAACAGCGGCTAATCATGTAATAAGCACCACCCACCCGCACTACTTTATCCGTTGCGATCGCGCAAACTGACAAAGAAGTTAAGAAGGTAATAGATGTAGCGAGAGTGACAATGATAAGAGAACCCACCAACCCCACATTTCCTACAACCCAGCCAAAACGCAGATACATAATTACGCCTAAAATCGTCAAAATTGAAGGCGTGTAAACTCCACCAAATGTCCCTAAGCCCTTGGATTTGGTTTCGACTGATTTTGAGTCATCATAGGTTACTTCAGGTGAATCCTGCTTAAATAAAAACTTCATCGTCGATACAACTCCTCTTACAGCCACCATGCATACTCAGTCGTTTAATTTTAGGCTGAATCAAAAAATATTCAACTATTGGGTGCTACATGAATGTATCGGTATTTTTTATTATTTCATCAAATTATTGATACAAATCGAAATAAAAACAGACGTTGCATTTGCCCTTACTGCAAGTAATTAGCAACATCTCTACATCTAATAACTCTAAAGAAATATTAGCTAAAACCTTTATAAATACTAGCTTTTTCATTACGTAGTGAATATTCATCCATAGCGAGTGGTTTAATACTTTTGATTTATTACCTTGATACTTTTGACTTCCCCCCAAAGGAGCTTCTCAGTCTTTCAATACCGAATGTAAATTCACCACCGCACCAATAACAATAATGGCTGGCGCTTCAAATCCGCTTGTTTCAACTTGTTTGACAATAGTCCCCAAATCCCCAATTAACTCTTCTTGGGAAGGAAGAGTACCCCAACGGATTAAACCAATGGGAGTATCTACACTCAATCCCGCTTGTAATAATTCTTCAACAATATAAGCTAAATTATGAATCCCCATGTAAATTACAATCGTTTCCGAACCAAAGGCGATCGCCGACCAGTTAACTGCGGGACGATACTTACCAACTGATTCATGTCCAGTCACAAATGTAACAGAAGAACTATAAAGTCTATGGGTTAAAGGAATCCCAGCATAAGCTGTAGCCGCAACCCCCGATGTAATACCGGGCACTACCTCTACCGATACACCAGCTTTGAGCAAATCCTCCATTTCTTCCCCACCGCGTCCAAATACAAAGGGGTCACCTCCTTTGAGGCGTACTACAATAGCGTTATCTTGGGCTTTGTTGATTAATAACTCGGTGGTTTGATGTTGTAATAAAGAATGCCTTCCTCGTCGCTTACCAGCGTCAATTTTTTCTGCACGGGGATTAATCATCGTCAGAATTGCCGGACTTACCAAAGCGTCATAGATAACTACATCAGCAGTTTCTAACAACGCCTTACCCTTGAGAGTCATTAAACCAGGGTCTCCGGGTCCTGCGCCTACTAAATATACTTTACCTACAAATCCTTGCGTATTTTCCCGGTTCATTTTTGCATCAAATTCCAAATCAAATCGGTTAATTCCTTATTTACCCCTAAAGGTTCGTATAATTGAAAGCTCACTCTCGGAAAATTCAAATTAAAATCTTGTATCGATTGCGCCATCGCATCAGTAATACCACCAGGGAATAAAAAATAAGGTAAAATTCCGATTTTTTTCTTACCATCAGCCACCAATTGAACAACAATATCTTTTAAACTAGGAGACACAGCCCAATAAGCAGCAACCGCATTCAAAGAAATTGCCATTGCTTCAATACTTGTATTTGCTTCTACGCGACGGCTACCGTGGGCTACAATTATTCTCCCATCTAACGACGAATCGGCGATTCTTTTTGCGAGCAACCTTTGTAAACCCAAGTGGTAACCTAAATATGGTTGCAATTCTATTAAAATATCCTTGGATAAAGCAAGTTTGGCTAATTCTACTTCGCTGGGAATATCTTCGGTAACGTGAACTCCTCGCAGTAAAAATAGAGGTAATATCTTTAAATGATGACATCCCTTTGCGATCGCTTTTTGACTAAAATTTATAATTTGCTGGTGTAGCGGTTGGGGATGTAATTCCAAATATGCCGTACCTAAGCAATAATCGCATTTTTCTGGCGATAATACTCCACCAACTGCATCGTAATTCGAGCAACTTTGTAACCTATCGCCTAAATTCCTCGCCAATTCTTCCATGGCAATTTCTGGACGGGGATCTTTACTTCCGTGGGATACTAAGAGATACGCTTCTGACATTGGTGATCTTAAACACTAACCTAGATTTTATCTATTGTAAAGATAAATTTACGAAAGTATCTTAAAAAGTTAATATATTAGTGAGCCAAGGGTTCCCATAAGAATTTTTGCAAGAATTGGCGTTGCTGAATTAAACTATGAATTGCATTTATATACATTTTGTCAAAAACATGAAACTTCTGTAGAGACGTAACACTGTTACGTCTCCTGC
>JBCBQE010000125.1:9199-11284 GCA_039820385.1 Cyanobacteria bacterium J06635_10 | reverse complement strand
CCGGATTTAGCTTTAGAAATTGATGTGACTTCTCGGACTCATCTAAGTATTTATGCCGCGTTAAAAGTCCCCGAACTTTGGCGATTTGAAAAAGGTAAATTACAAATAAATTTATTACAAAATGAGTCTTATGTGGTGTCCGAACAAAGCAAAAATTTTCCTAATTTCCCTTTAGCTGAAGTATTACCAAAATATCTTGAGCAGAGTAAGACAGAAGGAAGGAATTCTGTGATTAGAGCTTTTAGAAATTGGGTTAGAGAACAAATACAGAATTAACCTCACAGGAACGAAACCCAACATTGTCTTGCGTAACACGAATCGTATTGCTTCGCGTGAGCGATAGCGCATACAACCCAACTTAAGTTGTAGGTAATCTTACACCGGGAAAGGAGTAGGAGTGGCTGCAACTGGCATATTTTGATCCTATTTCAACGCAATAATAGATTTTTGATATCACACACCATCCCATTCTTGTGACGCTTGGGTAGGTGCTGTCTATTTTATTTTTTATGCAAGTTATATATGTAGCATCACCAATCATTCCTTGATGGTAAAAGCACCATTATTTATTTATGGGGATTTTAATTCTAAATTCGGCCATTCTAAAATGACGCTATTAAATTTATTGCAACAATAACTAACTGTTAAACATTATCAAAATACTTAATAAGTATATATATTGGTCATTTATACCAGAATAAAAATTTGTTTTCGATTGTATTTAAATGACTTTTGAAATTATACATATGGAATTTAAATGAATATAGCAGAATGAAATTAATATAATCATTCTGCCAATAAAAATATTAACTGAACTGATAAAAAATTCTAAAGAACCTAACCCAAAACCTTCAACTATGAATAAAAAAAGTGTATTTTTAGCTATCTTTTGTGCGCCTTTAGTTTTTCTGACTGGATGTTTGGTAGGCAACGTTAGTTTAGATCCAAACACTGACGATCCTCAAGGTGGAGTAAATAATGTCAAAGATGAAACTGGTAAAGTTCCAGAATCCAATGTAACTCCCCCTTCTAAGAAAAAAATAAAAGCACAGACTAATGCCATACCTCACAAAATAAAACTCACCATGTATATCCCTGATTCGGGATTGTTGGGATATGAAACTAAAACAGTATATGTATCAGCAATAACACCTGCTACAGATATCGTCGGAAAGATGCTAAAACAAGACAACATTCTTCCCAGTGGTGTTCGTCTTATAGATTATAAAGTCACAATAAACAACAATCGTGTTGCAAAAATAAATATGACAACAGATCCCAATTCCAGACAAATTTTTTCCGCCGCAAGTGCTGAAGTATTCCAACTAGGAAGCTTGAATGAAACATTAACCAAAAATTCTCGGCTAAATATTAATAAAGTTGAATTAACTGAGAATGGAGAAGAACTCCAATTTTGATTTTAAAGCATATGTTATTCATGCCTTATTTTGAATTGTTTCTTTGGCAAGTAAACCAGTACTTTAGTTTTCATAAAATCTTCAGATCACTTAATTTACTTCCCTAATTAGCCCGAAGGATTCTGCTTTTTCTCTCGCTCCTCAACCACTTTACTCGCAATTCGCACAATAAGATTAATGATGGGACGATTTTGTGCTAAGTAGCCATGCATAAATAATGCACAAATAACCTGCTGTTGTTTTCTCTAATGGTTGAAAAAATCTAGATAATCCCTCAACACATTGAAATCGATTCTTACTTGGTTATAGCCATAAATAAAATCTTCTACAGGTAAACCTTGACTCACTCATAGAAGAAATAGGTAGATAGATAGTTACTCCCGTTCCGCTTATCGATTACCTATAAAATGCACCCTACTCCCTCCCTTCCTCTGAGCAATAGGTAATCTTCCACCGGGAAAGGAGTAGTAGCAAGCTTATTTTTGCCGCTAAATATTATCTATCCCCAGAATGGTAGTTCTAATCATAAATAGGACTTACGCAATTGTCACAATACCCTGGTTGGTGCCGTACACTGATCGTCTCATTATTTCGTTTAACAATTAGTGAGTGTACGAGCAACGGCACGGCAATAAAGCGCGAAGTTTATCTACACCCTTCGGGTATC
>JBCBQE010000125.1:0-9100 GCA_039820385.1 Cyanobacteria bacterium J06635_10 | reverse complement strand
CCCCAAGACCGCGCTGCTTCACCGCTTTTTGCCTCAATAAAGGGGGAAGAAAATCTACACCCCTTTTTGCCTCCCCTACGAGGAAAATGTGCCGGTTGCGTAAGTCCTAATAAAATGTTTTGACAAATAGTTGCTTTTCGCATAGTCAAATATAAACAAATATAGACTATCTACTAAGTTTGAGTCAGTATCACTAGTTGGACAAGCAATCGGGCAAAAGCCAAACTTATACTTATATCCTGCTTTGTTAACTGACCGCTGAGCAAACTACGCAACCCCTAATCTCCTAGCTAAAAGCATTGGAGAATTCTTTTCTCAAATCTATGATTGTGAACTGCCTTTAATAAGAATCGGCTGATAAACCGGGCTTATTGATAGTTACAGCCGCAAGAAAAGAGCTTGACTTAGCTGTCAATTCAATAGACAATAGTGTACAATAATGGTCAAGCAAGACTATTGTTGTAACAATGAATTATAAACCTCATGAGTTCGCCAAAATCATAGGCGTAACGGTCAAAACGCTTCAACGGTGGGACAATAAAGGAAAGCTTCCCGCCAAAAGAACGCCATCGAATTATAGATATTACACCGACGACGATTTAAGAGTTGCTTTGGGAGAAAAGCCCAAATCGACAGATCGTAAAGTAGTTGTTTACTGCCGAGTTTCTTCAAGCAATCAAAGACCTGAATTGCAAAATCAAATAAAAGCTATGGAAGAATTTGCGAATCATTTGGGATATCCAATATCGAAAACTATTTCTGAAGTCGGAGGGGGACTTAATTTTAAAAGAAAGAAGTTTATCGAAATGATTGTTTCCATGCTCAAAGGTGAGATAGCGGTAATAATAGTAGCTCACAAAGATAGGATGTGTCGGTTCGCTTTTGATTTTGTAGAACAACTCGCAAAATATTCTGATTGCAAAATAATTGTTGCGAATCAAACTCACCTGTCTCCTCAAGCGGAATTATGCGACGATTTAATGGCAATAGTTCACTGTTTTTCTTGTAGGCTGTACGGTTTGAGAAGCTATTCAAAAACCCTAAAAAAAGAATTAAAAGAAACTATTGACAACCCTGCACTTAATGGATTAGAATGTAAAAGTAAAGAAATTCAATGTTGAGGAAGGTCGATGCCTGAATATATGTTGCTGGGAATCAAAACAAAATTAAATCTAACCTCCGAACAAAAAGTTTTGATGACCAAGCACGCAGGCATCAAAAGATTTACTTACAACTGGGGATTAGCTGCTTGGCAAGAATTATATAAAGCAGGTTGTAAATTCAACCACAGAACGCTTAGGACTTTCTTTAATAAGCACGTCAAAAAAGAATATTATTGGATTAAGGAGAAAGGAATATGTCAAAAAATTACCGAGTTCGCTTTCGAGGATTTAAACAATGCTTTTAGTCGCTTTTTTAAGAAGTTAGGAGATTACCCTAAATTCAAGAAGAAAGGTAAAAATGATTCTTTCACAGTGAATTGTGCAGGTAAACCGATGCCGTTTGGAGGTAAGTCAATAAAACTTCCTACAATTGGTTGGGTAAAACTGCATGAAGGATTGCCACATGGAACTACTTCTAAAGTGACCATTTCTCGCATCGCTGATGATTGGTATATTTCTTTTACCTACAATCAAAAAAAACCACAAATTTTTGATGACAGAGAGTCAGTTGTTGGTGTTGATTTAGGAATAAAAACTTTAGCTACTCTATCTACTGGTAAAATATTTGAGAATGCAACATATCTCAGAAAGTATTTAACAGAATTAGCACACTTGCAACGTCAACTCGACCGTAAAGAGAAAGGCAGTAAAAATAGATTAAAAGCTAAAACTAAACTTCTTTGAATGTATGCCCGGATAGCATTCTTGCGGAAAGATTTGCTTCATAAAATCACTACGTACATATGCAAAAATCACGCGACAATTGTACTAGAAGATTTAAACGTTTCCGGAATGATGTCCAACGGCAATTTGGCTTTATCTATTTCTGACTGTGGTTTGTATGAATTCAGAAGACAAATCGAATATAAAGCGAAAAAGTTTGGATGCAAGCTAATATTTGCAGACCGCTGGTATCCTTCTTCAAAATTATGCTCAACTTGCGGGCATAAGCACGACAAACTAACTTTAAAAGATCGCGTATTTATTTGTCCTAATTGCAGTTTCACCTTGGATCGTGACCTAAACGCCGCATTGAATTTAGCTAAACTAGCGTATTCTATTTAATATTTAAAAATCGAGGATGGCTTGTCCTTGAAAGCCTGTGGAGGGATAACCGCTCCGATGCTCCCGGTGAAACAGGAAACAGAAGTCGTAAAAGTCAGGTGTCCGACCTGTCCAGACTTTGTAAAGCAGGAGCCATAGAATTGCGGCACGGAACACGCACGCCCAGTCGCAAGTGAAGCAGCGCGGGTTTTAGGGATCTGCTACACCACAAGCTGAAATTGCTGCAACGTAGGTTAAAGAAAAAAAACAAAGGTTCAAAAAATAGACACAAATTAAATCGAAAGATTGCCAGATTACATCAACGCATTTGTGATAGTCGCAAAGACTGGCATTTTAAGTTAGCCCATAAGCTTTGCGATCAAGCAGGAATGATTTTTGTTGAGGATATTGATTTTCGTGTGTGGGCTAAAGGTATGTTTTGCAAACACACCCTTGATGCTGGATTTGGGCAATTTGTTTCAATCTTGCAATGGGTATGTTGGAAACGAGGTGTATACTTTGGCAAAGTAAATAAGGATTACACATCCCAAGTTTGCCCCCAATGTGATACCCACACTGGAAAAAACAGTTAAAAGACAGGATTCATTTTTGTCAGTCATGCGGCTACACAACCCATAGAGATGTAGCAGCAGCACAAGTGATTCGCAATCGAGGGATCGATGCGCCCTTGAGCAGCTTGGAGCAAATTGCCTGTGGAGACGTTCTGGCGGGGGCTGGTAACAGTCTAGTTAAGAGTCGGCGGAAACAGGAAAAAAGGTGAAGAGGCACGGATTTATCCTGCCTCGTAATATCCTTTGAGAATCACTGTGGCTTTAGCCCGGTGAGTACGTCAATAATAAAACTGACGGGCAGCCATGAGAATTTTTGAATTGTGGGCAACAAGATGACAAGTGGCGTGCCTTAAATATGAACTCAATCACGGAAATCGCCCCTATGATTGTTCGGTTCTACTACTTCCGTTAGAAGAGATATATCGGTAAGCTCGTAAGTAATAGTAAGTCACCACGAAGGCGAAAGCTGTTAGTCGCTTTGAAATAAAGGGGTGAACCCCAGTGTTTAATTATAAATGGATTTTGCCGAGTTTAAAGGAAATTTTAGCCGACCGTCAAATCCAGTCTGCTGAATGTTCCTTAGCCAAAGCACGACAACAATGGCGTACTGCTGCTTGTGCGACTCAGGAGTTACTTCTAAATTCTTTATCTGTAGTTGCACCCAATACAACTCAAGGATTAGTTTTGGCTGCACCTACACCTGTATTGTGCGAGCCAGCGCTGAGAGGATGTTTGCGAACGGTAACTTTTACGGCGAAGCCATTTAATCCCTTGGCTTTGATGCCTTTTCATATGTCCGCTGATACTCAAGCAGCAGAAGAAAATGGTTTTGATGAGTCGGTTTTACCTCTGCTGAAAGTGGATCCATTGTCGAGGGAACAGTTTTTTCTGGTTTTTACACAAAAGTTTTCATTAGTACTAGTTTTAGCAGAAGCAGATAAAGATAACGATAAAAGTAATTTTTTCTTTTCTTTCTCGCCAGAAGTAGTTGAACAAGCATGGCAAGCTATTGGGGCTAGGGTGATGCTAACTAATCCCGATTTATTTAAATCATTGGATGATTTAGTACAAAAATATTGCCCAATAGCACCTGATTACCGCATTGTTATGCAATTTAGTCAGCTTTTGCTGGCAGAGTATCCCGAACCTTACGATAAGGGAGCAAGGCTTTGTTCTAAAGAAACGGGAGAAAACAAAACCAGGCTATCTGAAGTTAATTACTCTGCAGATTATTCTAAAGCAGCACCTACAAAACAACCATCTCGTTCGGATGTAGAATTATTGAATGCTTTTGCTCATGAAGTCCGTACTCCCTTAACAACGATTCGCACTACAACCCGTTTGTTGTTAAAGCAGAAAGATTTACCAGCTAAAGTTCGGCAGCGGTTACAGTCTATTGACCGTGAATGTACTGAACAAATAGACCGTATGGAGTTACTATTTAGAGCTGCGGAATTGGAAACATCTTCTACCGTAAATTCCCCTGGCTCTGGGTTAACGGCAATCTGTTTGGAGCAAATGCTGCTCTCTAGTATACCTCGTTGGCAACAAGCTGCAAATCGGCGAGATTTAACTTTAGATGTTATTTTACCGAAGCAATTGCCTACCGTGGTAACTAATCCAAATATGCTCGATCGAGTTCTGACTGGCTTGATGGAAAATCTGACTCGTAACTTACCCGCGGGTAGTCATATTCAAGTGAGAGTAATTCAAGCTGGCGATCGCTTAAAGTTGCAATTACTACCTAATGTGACTCTTGATACATCTGTCAATACACCACCAATTCGCAAATCAATCGGCCAATTACTGACATTTCAGCCGGACACAGGTACTATTAGCTTAAATTTAACTGCAACAAAGCATCTATTTCAGGCTATTGGTGGTAAATTGATTGTACGCGAATGCCCTGAGCATGGGGAAATATTAACGGTTTATTTGCCTTTGGAAGGAGTAAATAATTCTAATTCTTGCTTCGATAATCTGGAAAAATATGGGTTAAAAGTAAAAGATAAAAGGTTAAAGGTAAAAGGTTAAAATCAATTATCAATTATCAATTAACAAAAAATATAGGTCTGTGCCTGTGCTTGAATGATAGTTGATAATTGCCTTCTCCCAAGGTTCGCTCCCCTACCTAACCAGAAACACTTGCTAAAAGCACTCTAAAACTAGAACCTTCACCGGGAATACTGGCAACGGAAATGCTTCCACCACAACGTTGCAGTAACCTTTCTACAATAGTTAAACCTAAGCCAGCGCAAGATGATTCTTCGTTGGCTATGGGACGTACTTTGTAAAAGCGGTTAAATATTTTAGAAATTTCATTTTCTGGAATACCTACACCAGTATCGCGAAATTCTAATTGTACGTAAGATTTCCGCGTGCGAGTTCTCACCCAAACTTGACCGCCATTTGGGGTAAACTTAATGCTGTTAGAAAGAAGATGAATTACAATTTGTCTTAATCCACCGCTAACACACCAAACATTCGGTAAGTGGTTTGGTACGGTATATGCTAGCATAATACCTCTTTCTTGTGCCAAAGGTTGGTAGGTGCTAACAACCCCTGGAACTACTTCTGACAAACATACAGGTTCTAAAGAAGTTGTTTCTAAATTACGCTCCAACTCTACCAAATCCATTACACCAGTAATCAAAGAATTTTGGCGATCGCATTCTCCTTTAATCATGTCTAAATAAAGCTGTCGCTGGGGTGTTTTAATACTGGGAGAATTTAATAAAGAAAGTGCTGTTTTTGTATGGGTTAGAGGTGCAAGTAATTCTTGACACACATTTCTCAAATATTCATCTTTACCTTGTAAATTACTACGAAGTTTCAAGTTTTGCTGTTTGAAATTAGTGAGGCGACTTTTCGATTTTTGAGAATTGATTTCTTCTTGTCGTTGAATTTGTGCCAGAAATAATTTACTAGTTAAGAGGGCTGGAGGTGTTGGAGGGTAGACTAATTCAGCAGTCTCTACATGAAACTTTTCTAAATTACTGATGTTCTTTATACCATTTAATACTCCCCGAATTACTTCTTCATCAAAAGTATTAATTGCTAAGAGAGATGGGATTTGAGAATTATTTTTTTGATTCAAAATTTGGTTTTTCAGTTTTTTTTGCGGACGATGCCCTAAAGTAAAACTGCAAAACTCTGGTGATAAAACAATGAAAAAGAATTCTCGCTTTATTTGGTGATTATCTGTAAACAGTTCCAATAAATAATGGGATAAATCAGTTGTAGAAGAATTTACAGAATTAAGAGATTCTGAAATATCCAAATTATTGAGATAAACCCCTCCTACAACTTTAGGATTAATTTCGTTGGCAGAGGCTAATTGGCAATTATAAATAACAGCATCGCCGAAATTTTGCTGATAACGCTTTAATTCCGAGTAAAAAATGTTCAGCGGTGGAAATTTAACCACAATAGTAGCTGATATTTTCTCTTCAATTAGTAAATCAATTTGCGCTCTGACTATTGACAGTAGAGTTGCACAACTGAGAGTTAAAGGTGTTGGAGGCGTTTGTACTTCCATTACCAACTGATAGATAGATAAATTCTGAGGTGGAGATAAATTCATAGAAAATAAAAAAAACTCAAGAAGTATTCAGCAATAAATAATACTTTTCTTGATTGTCCCCCCTTAGTGTAATTTTTTGACAAAAAGATCGGAAATTGGGCATTGGGCAATGCCGGATAGGTAAAGGTAATAGGTAAATAGTTGCGAAAAATAAACTCATAACTCAGAAAAGTTGGGTGGTAGTTCCCATGACGCTCTTACCTATTACCTCTTTCCTTTATTCCTTAATCCTTTCGACTAAAGCTTCCCGTGCATGTTCTCTGTCATCGAAATGGATTTTTTCGGTTCCGAGAATTTGGTAATCTTCATGTCCTTTTCCTGCTAACAATACTCCGTCTCCGGATTTTGCTTCCATAATTGCAGTACGAATGGCGGTAGCGCGATCGCCAATTACCAATGGCTTTACTTTGTCAGGAATTCCTGTCAAAATATCCTGTAAAATACTTTGTGGATCTTCAGTGCGGGGATTATCGGAAGTTACTACTGCCAAATCGGCTAAATGGGCGGCAATTTTACCCATTTTAGGACGCTTTGTCTTGTCTCTGTCTCCACCACAACCGAATACACAAATCATTTTACCCGGAATAAATGGACGTGATGCTTTTAACAAGTTCTCCAAACTATCGGGGGTGTGAGCGTAATCTACAATTACACTGATATCTTGGTTTGAGCTAATTTGTACTCTTTCCATGCGTCCGGGAACTCCCCCAAATTTGGGTATCGCCGCAGCAATTAATTGTAAATCTAAATCGAAGTGTAAAACGGCCCCTACTGCTGCTAATAAATTTTCTAAGTTAAATTGTCCGACAAGGGGCGAATTAAAAGCCACATCTCCCTTAGGAGTATGTAATGTGCCGTTAACTCCATTGGGTTCGTAACTTAAGTCACTCATATATAAGTCGGCAGTGGAATCGTTAACGCTGTAACTCCACACCTTTTTTTCGCTCAAAGATTCTATTAAGCGTTTTCCATAAGGATCGTCGGCGTTAATAATTGCTCTACCCGTGAGATAATCAGAATTAAATAGTAAACTCTTAGCAGCAAAATAATCTTCCATATCCTTGTGGTAATCAAGGTGATCTTGGGTCAGATTAGTAAATACTGCAACATCAAATTTGCAACCCAAAACTCTTCCTTGTGCCAAGGCATGGGAACTGACTTCCATTGTTCCATATTCATTACCAGCATCGAGGGCAGCTTTCAACTGTTTTTGCAACTCTACCGCAAAGGGAGTAGTATAAGCAGCAGTTTCCACAAAACCCTTCCAGCGAGTGTACAAGGTTCCCATCAAAGCACCAGGTAACTCAGCTTGCTCCAGAAAATATTCAATCAAATGGCTAGTTGTAGTCTTACCATTTGTCCCCGTTACGCCAATTAACTTTAATTTTTGTCCGGGATAATCAAAGAAAGCCGCAGCAAGTTGAGCGCAAGCTTTGATCATATCCGCTGCTACAATAATGCAAGGCGAATTTCCACCAACTCCCTCTTGATAAGGAGGAGCTAGGGGGGGAAATTTCTCAGCAGCTTGGGGAGAAATTATTGCGGCGATCGCACCAGCCCCTACAGCGCTTTCCCAAAAATCTCCACCGTCTACTCGCGTACCCGGCATTCCAATAAACACGTCTCCCACATTAGTCGCATGGGAATTCGTCGTCAAACCCTTTACCTCGGCATCCATAGCTGGATGTTGGGGTAATTGGGAAAGATTATCAATAGCACCTAGTAATTCACGCAGTTTCATTTTATCAACCTCGTCACAGGCATTACTTGCGCTTATTCTGCAACATTTTTCACCATATACAAATACCTAAATATACTTCCGGAGAATTTTTTCAAGCTGAACAACAGAAGTACGGGGAGAAGGGCGTGGAATCGTTTGTAATTTATCATTTTTTACTATACACAGTACCGGTACTTCATACTGGTAAGCAGCAAACCAATCTTCACGAGTCGTAATATCTCGTACCTCTAACTGCAAAGACGCGAATAGGGGGGTTTGTAAAATTGTTTCCAACTTTTCCTGTAAACCCTCGCATAAATGACATCCCGGCTTGCTGTATAAGATTAATTGCATAATTTTGATAAGGCATTGAGCATGGAGGGAGAGGGGGGGGTAGAGGAGCCACTGCTCCCGCACAGTTTCCTCGTCGATTGTATCAAGTGCGGTGATGGAGTTGGGACTATGATATAAACTTGCAAATCCTGCAATCCCAACTCCGCGAGCTCTTATCGCTGATTAAATGGGGAACACAAAAAATTAACAACTAACTCCTAACTGATAACTGATAACTGTTCACTGTTCATTGTTCATTGTTCATTGTTCATTGATCATTGATCACTGTTCACTGATAACTGATAACTGATATTTGGGAACAATAAATTTTAAAGACTGTAACTCCAAATTGAATTTTTATCATGACAGAAAATTTTATCACTATTGATAAAAGTATTTATGAATCGCTTAAGCAAGAGAATAAACGTCTTCTAGCAGAACTCCAGCGCTCGCAACAATTATTTCAACTAGTGATAGATAATATCCCGCATTCGGTTTTTTGGAAAGATAGAAATTCAGTTTTGCTGGGCTGTAACCGCAATTTTGCTGAAGATGCTGGTGTCGGGGAACCGGAAAATATAGTGGGTAAAAATGATTATGATTTACCTTGGGCACCTGAAGAAGCGGATTTTTTTCGGGAATGCGACAAGCGGGTTATGGATAATGGTTTACCTGAACTCAATAT